>NZ_JBHUDE010000040.1:0-206889 GCF_042678205.1 Oceanobacillus luteolus | reverse complement strand
TACTACCGCGCTTCGCTTGCTTGCCCTGTCTTTGGTGTTGAAGTCTTGCGACTTCAACACCAAAGACAGGGTATATGTTCTCCCACAAACATTTTACTCTAACAAGATGAGTGGGTAAACAAATTAGTGCTTTCTATTTCTTTCTTGCATATCTTTTACTTTTTGTGGTGTTACATCATTTCCTTCTGGATCAATTACTTTCAAAGTTTTTAATTGGTTTTTAAATGATCCTCGAATGTTACCTAAATATTCCTCACGCAGTTTTTTTTGCTCTGCTCTCTCTTCAACTGTGAGCTCTGTTTGTTTTGCTTTATTGGCAAGCTCATTGATTCTTGCTAACTTCTCTTGAGATAACATGATTAAAGCCTCCTTAAACTATATTTCAGTATTAGGGTAGATCTACGTCTAAAGTTTAATAATACCCTATTTCAAAAAATAATAATCCATATTTACTCGTTAATTAAAGAATATTATAAATGGATTGCTGAACTAATGAAGCCAGTTCTTCCTATATATTCAATGCTCCATATTAAATTTTACTGCGGACTTCCGGAAGATTTTCACTGAATTACATAAAAACTTTTTATATCGAAGATAAGTCTAGTCTTGTTTTCCAATATATTTATAAAGGAAAAGGCAAAAAAAGACAAGCATTTCAGCTTGTCTTGGGTTTTTATTTATCGATAGATTTTCTATCCTCCTGGTATTCTTGGTAACGACGGTGAACGGTTGCTTTAGAGATATTATATCCTAATCCTTTCAAGGTGGTTGTTATCTCACTAAACGTTAAGTTCTTATCCCGGAGCCGAACAATATCTTCTATGGGTACTTCCAGTCTTTCTCTACCGGGTGCATTAGAAATATTTTTTAAGTTATCTGTAGGATTATATCCCTGTTTTATTGCACGCTGCATTCCTCTTTTGATTTTTATATTATGGATTTTACGTTGATACTCTTCTACTATGCCGACGATTTGTAAAACCATAGAATCAGACTCGGATAATTCGAGCTCTCCATCATGTGTAGATGTTAAAACCGAAACCCCTAATTTTTGGAGCTGGCGGAATAAAGCGATTTTTGTATTTCCTCTCCCTAATCGAGTTTCATCTTGAATTAATAGACATTGTGCTTCTCCATTAGAAAATAGATCGAGCATCTTAAATATGCCATCCCTGTTAATTTCATATCCGCTTTCTTGCTCTTCTATACTAGTTACAACTGTCAGACCATGTCTATCTGCAAGTTGAAATAATTCTTCACACTGTCTTTGTAATGATGTTTCCTGTTGTTTCTTATCCGTACTCACTCTACAATAGATGATTGCCTTCACGATCCAATTCTCCTTCTGCCAGATTAGCTGCTAGTTATGAGAGAAAAATATAAAAATACTAATGTTACCCCAAATACAACAATAAAGAAGATATCCTCCTTGGAAAACTTAGAAAATAATTTACTAAACATGTATATTCCTCCCCAATCCACGAACTTTTATTCTCCAGAACATATTATCGCACGAACAAATGGTCCTGTCAACCATTATTTAGAACGAATGTTTGCATTATGTTATATGAGATGATAAACTAGTGATAATAAATTCTATGTACGAGGTGATTAATAGATGACTAAGCTTTCAAAAAGACAACAAATGATATTAGATTTCATAAAAGAGGAAGTAAATGAAAAGGGTTATCCACCTTCAGTCCGAGAAATTGCAGTCGCAGTAGGTCTTGCTTCCAGTTCAACAGTTCATGGTCATCTGGAACGTCTTGAGGCAAAAGGTTATATTCGACGAGATCCGACTAAACCACGTGCTATCGAAATACTTGATCTAGATGGAGAGGGAAATATACCGAAGGACAAAGCACGCTATGCACCTGTCATTGGTAAAGTTACTGCTGGTATTCCTATTACTGCAGTAGAAAACATCGAGGAATTTGTCCCTGTTCCAAGTTCACACACAAATCCAGATGACAATCTATTTGTTCTTGTAATCGAAGGTGAGAGTATGATAGAAGCTGGTATTCTAGATGGTGATATGGTTATTGTTAAACAACAAAACACTGCCAATAACGGGGAAATTGTAGTTGCAATGACGGATGATGATGAGGCGACGGTTAAACGCTTCTTTAAAGAAGAAAATAAAATTCGTCTTCAACCGGAAAATGCAACGATGGAGCCATTATTCTATGATAAAGTTAGTATCTTAGGAAAAGTAGTCGGCTTATATCGCAATATCCATTAAAAAACATCTGATCTTCGCATCGCATGCAAAGATCAGATGTTTTTTTAATATATTAATAGGTTGTTAGATATTGTTCTCGTTCCCAAGGATGAACGGTATTATTAAACATTTCCCATTCAATTTCTTTGGCTTCAACATAATGATTAAATAGATGATCACCTAAAGCTTTGATGATGACTGGATCTTTTTCCATTTCATCGAGTGCATCTTTAAGAGTTGATGGCAAGTCCTTCACACCATTTTCAATTCTTTCTTTTCTTGTCATTGCATAGATATTTCGGTCAACTGCTTTTGGAGGTTCTTTTTCATTCTCAATCCCATCTAATCCAGCTGCAAGAAGAACGGACATTGCCAAATATGGATTGGCAGCCGGATCTACACTACGGACTTCGATTCTAGTCCCGACTCCCCTAGAACTTGGAATACGAAGAAGCGGACTGCGGTTAGAACTTGACCAAGCAACATAACAAGGAGCTTCATATCCTGGAACCAACCGCTTATAAGAATTGACTATCGGATTGGTAATAGCAGTAAAATTAGTTGCATGTTCTAACAACCCTGCAATAAATTGATATGCAGTTTTGCTCAGCTCTCTTTCACCTGATTCATCATAAAACGCGTTCTTTCCATCTTTGAACAGCGACATATTAACATGCATTCCTGAACCATCTACACCGAATAAAGGCTTTGGCATAAAGGTAGCGTGCAAATTATGTTTTCTAGCAACCGTTTTTACGACAAGTTTAAATGTCTGTATATCATCCGCATGCCTTACTGCTTCGGAATACTCGAAGTCTATCTCGTGTTGACCCGGAGCCCCTTCATGATGGGATGCTTCAATGTTAAAGCCCATTTCCTCTAATTCCAGCACGATGTCGCGACGACAGCTTTCACCCAAATCATTTGGCGCAAGATCGAAATAACCACCATGGTCATTTAACTCTAGGATCGGCTCCCCTTTTTGATTTAATTTAAATAGGAAGAATTCAGGTTCAGTTCCAATATTGAAAGTATCAAAGCCAAGTGACTGCATCCGCTTTAGGTTTCTCTTTAAATTATAACGAGGACAACCTGAAAATGGTGTGCCATCCGCATTGTATATATCACAAATGAATCGTGCGACTTTTCCTTTATCGGATGTCCACGGAAAAACTACGAAAGAATCAAGATCAGGACATAAATACATATCGGATTCTTCAATCCGTACAAACCCTTCAATGGATGAACCGTCAAACATCATTTTATTATCCAAAGCCGTATCAAGTTGGCTAAGCGGGATCTCCACGTTTTTAATCTTTCCTAACATGTCGGTAAATTGAAGCCGTATAAAACGTACATTTTCATCTTTAATTTTTTCTTTGATTGCATCTTTGGTAAATTTCGTTCCCAACTAGATCTCCTCCAACAGTATAAATTTATATACGAAGAAATAGAATATCCCTATTCCTTGCACATAATTTTCCGCATTTTTCAATTTTCTCAGCGTAACGTAAAAGTATTGAGTTATAAAAAATGCTTGAAATGAATTAATGAAATATTATTATGGAGAAATACAATAGAATGGAGCTATTGGATCCAAGCCTGCGGGAGGATGTAGTCCTCCCAACGCTTGAATACGAAGCTGTACAACATGTATTCCACTTTGACTATACCCTATTTGACAAATAAGAAACCTTTTCTTTCAAGGGCTGCTACAGCACGGGTCAAAGCTAGTTTCACATGGGAATATGTAAGTCCACCTTGTACATAGGCAGTGTATGGAGGGCGGATTGGACCATCCGCAGAAAGTTCAATACTGGATCCTTGAATAAACGTTCCACCTGCCATTATGACTTGATCTTCATAACCTGGCATTTCACTTGGATACGGCGTGACATAAGCATTGACAGGAGAATTTTCTTGAATTGCTTGACAGAATGCTATCATTTGCTCTGATGAATCGAAATTAACAGATTGGATTAAATCCGTTCGTTTACTTTGGTAAGCTGGTGTTGTTTCAAATCCAGCCAATTCGAGAAATCGTGAAGTGAAAATCGCTCCTTTTAACGCTTCACCAACCACATGAGGTGCAAGGAAAAAACCTTGATACAGTTCTTGAAGCATATTTAAAGTTGCGCCACTTTCTTTACCCAGTCCCGGTGCCGTTAAGCGATTTGCGCATTGTTCCACTAATTCTTCACGGCCGACGATATAACCGCCTGAGCGTACAATTCCTCCACCAGGATTTTTGATGAGCGAACCGGCCATCAAATCAACTCCAACATGAGTTGGTTCAAATTCTTCAACAAACTCACCATAACAATTATCTACGAACACGATGACATCTTCTTTTACTTCCTTAACGAACTCTACCATGTCTCTGATCTCTTCCACTGTAAAAGACGGACGATTATCATATCCTTTGGAGCGTTGGATCCCAATAACTTTTGTATTAACATTTATTGCCTCTTTAATCTGGGCAAAATCGACGCTGCCATCCTCCAGCAAATTCACTTCCTGATACGAAATAGCATACTCACGAAGGGAACCTGGTGTATTCCCTCTTTTACCAATCACTTCTTCTAATGTATCGTATGGCTTACCTGTAATATACATTAACTCATCTCCAGGACGTAGAACGCCAAATAAAGCGGTTGATATGGCGTGAGTGCCAGAAACTAATTGGGGACGGACGAGTGCATCTTCTGTTCCGAAAACATCCCTATACACCGCCTCCAGTGTATCTCGTCCCATATCATCGTAACCGTAACCGGTAGTGGAATTAAAATGGCTATCGCTTACCCGATTATCAATAAATGCATCCAATACTCGTTGTTGATTTTTTTCAACTATATTATTTATATGTTCCTTTATTTCTTTTATATCTTGTTCAGTCTGGTTGATTAAATCCTTCAGCATATTTCTTTACTGCTCCTTTAAAATCTTATTTAATGAATGGTTCTCTTGAATATACCCTTTAATATGATATAGGTTCTCTTGTTCATCAAATCTTTTTTCTGTAATGATTGCCTCTCTCCCAAGTTGGCTCATTACTTTGCCGGCATCTGTTTCCAATGCGACTTGGAATGGAGTCCATTGTTTCATCAGTATTTCCTCTATTTTTTCAAGAAGATGTTGAATATCCTCTGTTTCGTATGCCGATGACAATATATATGGATGATGTAGTGGCAGAAAATCATTCTCCAACAAATCTTTCTTATTGTAGACATACAACATAGGTAGATTATTTGCATCTAGGTCATCTAATAGTTCGCCTACTGTCTCGATATGTTTTTCATAATCAATATGTGATGCATCAATCACATGCAACAGGAAATCAGCCTCTGTCACTTCTTCCAATGTTGAACGGAAAGCTGCAATCAAAGATGTCGGCAAATCTTGAAGAAAACCGACCGTGTCAGTAATCAACGCTTTAAAACCGGAAGGGAGTTCAATTTTCCTTGTCAAAGGATCAAGCGTTGCAAATAATTTATCTTCTTCCAATGTGTCACTATCGGTCAGTCGGTTAAATAATGTCGATTTGCCTGCATTTGTATAGCCAACGATCGCGATTTGAAATGTATCATTTTCTCTTCTCCGTTTACGATACTGTTCCCGCTGCTTTACCACTTGCTCAAGCCTACGTTTAATGTCTACAATTCTTCGCTGGATATGGCGGCGATCCGTCTCCAGTTTGGTTTCACCAGGGCCCCTTGTACCAATTCCACCGCCAAGACGGGACAATGCAATCCCCTGTCCCCGAAGTCTTGGCAGTAGATACTCCAATTGAGCAAGTTCAACCTGAAGTTTACCTTCCTTGGTCTGCGCGCGCTGAGCAAAAATATCAAGTATCAACTGACTTCGATCGATGATTGGTATGCCTAAGTAATTGTTGAGGTTACGTAATTGTCCACTCGACAATTCATCATTCGAAATGACGAGGTCTATATCCTTTTCTTCAATTTCCCTCTTGATCTCTTCAAGTTTACCTTCTCCTATATATGTCGCAGGGTGAATACGGTTTCGGTTTTGGGTGATAACCCCTTCCACCTTCCCACCTGCAGTATTACTCAATGAAATGATTTCCTCTAAAGAAGATTCAAACCGTTCAACTAATTGTTCTGGCTTTCTTACTGCAATAATAATGATTTTTTCTTCTTCCATATAATCCCTCTCTTTAAACGGGTGTAGTATCAAATTGAATATCAGTTGCGGTAATTTCTATCAAACGTTCTGCTTCATAATTTTCAGCTTGAACGAGACGATATGCCTGCATACGGATTGCCCGCTCCATTATATTTCTTACCGAACGTGCGTTGGAAAAATTCCTTTCTTTTACAGCTAGCTTTTGATAAAGATAGTTCCTTAATTTATTTTCAGCCTCTTTCGTCAAGCGATATTCCCTTGATTTTACCATGTGATGCGCTATTTCCATCAATTCTTCCAAGTTGTAATCAGAGAAGTCCAAGATGAATGGGAATCTGGATTCGAGGCCAGGATTTGTAGCTAGAAAACGGTGCATTTCATAAGGGTAACCAGCAAGTATGAGGATAAAATCATCACTGCCGTCCTCCATATGCTTTACAAGTGTATCTATCGCTTCTTTACCGAAATCTTTTTCTCCACCACGCGCGAGTGAATACGCCTCGTCGATGAATAGTATACCCCCCATTGCCTTTTCAATGATTGCCCTCGTCTTTTGAGCCGTCTGCCCAATGTATTCCCCTACTAGATCGGCACGCTCAGCTTCAATAAAGTGGCCTTTAGAAAGTATACCCAAATCAAAATAAAGTTTTGCCAGCCTTCTTGCTACCGTTGTTTTTCCAGTGCCAGGATTACCTCTGAATAGCATATGCAAAACTTGAGCGTTCGAAGCCATCCCTAATTCTTTACGCTTTTCATTTATGAGATAATAGGAATATATTTGTTTAATCGTCGTTTTAATTTGTTGAATGCCTACAAACTGAGAAAAAGCCTCATCTATTTGTTTAAATTGTTTGTTATAGTTTAAATTTCCTTTTCGTCGCTCTACATGAGGTGGAATATCCTGCAAAATAATATTGATGCGGCCGTTCCGATTTGCTGTCATTCCCGTCTCCATATACTCACTCCTTCGTCATCACAGTATACGTTTATCTCCGTAAAATGTGACAAACGCCCAGTGAAGCATAAGTGAGTTCCTGGAAAAATAAATAATAAGTTCATTAGAAAACGGATGCAGTAATTCGCATCCGTTATTTATTACTCATTTTCTAAGCTAACATTTTTAACTGGTGCAAAAGTTGAAATTGCATGTTTGAATATCAATTGCTGTTTGCCATCAGTTTCTAATAATACCGTAAAGTTATCAAATGCTTTAATGATCCCCCTTAATTGAAAACCATTTGTTAAGAACACGGTAACTGAAACATGGTTCTTCCTCAATTGATTTAAATACTGCTCTTGAATGTTAACGTTTTGTGCCATGGTACTTCCTCCCTTTTCTATCTATATAATCTTAATTCTACTTCATTTCCAATATTCCTGCTACTTTAGATAAAATCATTGAAAACTTTTTATCTTTTTCCACTGGTTCAACGGAATACCAGTCTACTGGTAATTTATTTCTAAACCAGGTATATTGTCTTTTTGCATATCTTCGAGAGTTTTGTTTCAATATTTCAATGGTTTCATCCAATCCTTGCCTACCCTCTAGATATGGAATAAACTCTTTATAACCAATAGCTTTCATAGCTTGTGTATCTTTGTAACCCTTATTATATAGTGTAGTAACTTCTTCTAAGAGGCCGTTTTCCATCATCAAATCAACACGTTTATTAATCTCACGATAGAGCAATTCTCTATCCATCTCTAACCCAATGAACAATACATTGTAAGGAGATTCAAGCTTTTGCTCTTTTTCCCATGTCGTTTTAGTCTTCCCGGTAGTTTCATATATTTCTAACGCGCGGATGACTCTGCGATGATTATTAGGATGGATCTTCTCTGCTTGTTCGGGATCCACTTCTGCTAAACGGTTATAGATCCTTTCTATCCCTGCTTCTCGTGCTTCCCTCATAAGTTCTTCTGTCCTATTATCATCCCTTGGGATACTAGGAAAATTATAATCATAGAGAGCGGCTTGTATGTATAATCCACTACCGCCTACAATAATCGGTAGGCGGTCTTTGGCTGATATTTCATCAATCTTCTTTGAAACATCCATTTTAAAATCTGCTGCAGAGTATTCTTCAGCCGGTTCTTTTATATCAATTAGATGGTGAGGAATTCCTTCCATTTCTTCCTCACTGACCTTAGCAGTTCCTATATCCATTCCCTTATATACTTGCATGGAATCACCGCTGATGATTTCCCCATTAAAACGTTTTGCCAACATAATACTGAGGGACGTCTTTCCGACGGCTGTCGGTCCAACAACTGCTATGACTGTTTTCTTCATCGTATTACCCCTATATACTTATTTCTCGTTTTGATAGCTGCGAAGCATCCATAACTCTTTCTCAAAAGCTGATAATTGCTCAATTAAAATATCTGTTGTCGGCTCATCTTCATACTCCTCTGCTAAAGGAAGACCTGTTTCTCTAATTTCAGAAGCTACTTGCTCGAAGTCACGAATAAGCTGTGCAATTATTTCTTCTTCCGTATCATCTGCGTTGGCCTCTTCCAAAGTGCCTTGCTTCAAATACATACTCATCGTTGCCAAAGGTTTTCCACCTATCATTAAAATTCTTTCCGCAACTTCATCTAAGAATTCTGAAGACCGCTCATACAATTCCTCAAAATATTCATGAAGCCGAAAGAAATTTCTTCCTTGGATATACCAATGGTAACGGTGAAGTTTTACATAAAGAATAAAGTGGTTGGAAAGCAGTTGGTTTAAATGATTAATTAAACGTTGATTGTCCAATTTATTCACCTCACACTGTTTTCTTATCAGTTTTGTCCTGCTTGTTGAATCTTATACCTTTACATAATTCTTTTAAACATTTTCTCAATTTCATAGGACGAAAAATGAATAATGATTGGTCTTCCGTGTGGACAAGTGAATGGATCTACCGTTTTCCTTAAATCTTCCAGCAATCTAGCCATTTCTTCCAAAGTTAAATAATGATTCGCTTTGATGGAACGTTTGCACGACATCATAATAGCTGCTTCTTCACGAATACGTTCCACATTGATTTTTTCTTCTTTCATGACGTGCTCCAACATCTCGCGAATAACTTCTTCCTCAAAACCTTTTGGAAACCAATTCGGATGAGAACGAATGACGTAACTTGTACGGCCAAAAGGCTCAAAATAAAGACCGACTTTCTCCAATTCATCTTGATGGGCATCAATAAACAATGCCTCCTCATTGGAAAAATCAAAAGTCAATGGAATTAACAGTTGCTGTGATTCATTATTAGGTTTCCCTAGTTTTTCTTTATAAAACTCGTATTTTATTCGTTCCTGGGCAGCGTGTTGATCAATCATATAAAATCCTTCATCATTCTGACCAAGAATGTACGTACCATGAAGCTGACCAATTGGATATATCGGTGGAATCCGATCCGCAAATTGTGGCTCTGGCTCTGCCTCATCTGAAGTAGCTACAACAGGGTTCGGATTCGGCTCCTTTTCCTCCACTGTTATCGGTTCTCTTATCATTTGTACTGGTTCTTCTGGAATTGTTGATTTTTCTATGTTTGGCTCAGTTTCAACAGCTGGTTTATTAGCAATAAATTCCTTCTCTTCTACCGGATTGCTATCAAATGAAAATTGTTCTTGTGTAGAAATTGGCTTCTTTTTCGGCTCTTTATATTCCATTTCTGGTATGAGTGTCTCCTGCCGAAGAGCTGCTTGAATAGTCTCTTTTACTGATTCATATAAAGCTTTGTCCTTACTGAACCTTACTTCCAATTTTGTTGGGTGAACATTTACATCCACTAATATTGGTGCCATTGTAATGTTAAGCACTACTAATGGATATTTCCCGATCGGCAATAACGTATGGTAGCCATCCACTACAGCTTTTGATAATGGATAGTTTTTTATATATCTTCCGTTAATAATGGTCGAGATAAAATTTCTCGATGCCCTCGTCACTTCAGGTTTTGCTATAAAACCAGTTATTTCATAATCTAATGTTTTATGCTCAATCTGCAGCATTTTTTTAGCAACAGACATCCCATAAATCTGGGCAATAACTTGTAATAAATCTCCACTTCCAGAAGTTTTAAAAAGAGTTCTGCCATTATGGATAACTTCAAAACGGATTTCTGGATACGACAAAGCTAGCCGGTTCAGCAAGTCTGTTACATGTCCTAACTCTGTGTGCAGACTCTTCATATATTTTAAACGGGCAGGTGTATTGTAGAACAACTCATCAACAGTTATCTCAGTACCTTTACGTGCATCACTTTTGCTCTTTTCAACGATTTCTCCGCCTTCCAAGTATAGACTTGTCCCAGCTTCTTCACCAGTTGATGTTTTTAAAGTCAATTTACTAACAGCAGCAATACTTGCTAAAGCTTCCCCACGGAAGCCGAGTGTACGGACATGAAATAAATCATTCTCATCATTGATTTTACTTGTAGCATGAGGAAGAAAGGCTCTTTCACTGTCCTCAGAGCTCATTCCTTCTCCATTATCTGTTACTCTAATTCGCCCGATGCCGGCTTCTTCCATCTCAACCTTAACGAAACTGCTGCCGGCATCAATGCTATTTTCCACTAACTCCTTTACAACAGATGCAGGACGTTCGACAACCTCTCCCGCTGCAATTTTATTAGCAAGTTGAGTAGGCATCTGTTTAATTTTCATGCAAACATCCTCTCATATTTTCAAATACTGTTACTTCACTTTCTTTTGGAGTTTATATAATGCATTCATTGCTTCCATTGGTGTCATTTCAAATAAATTCAAGTTTTTAAGCTCATCAATGATATGATGTTCTTTTTTGGTCGGTTGTTTCTCATTTTCTTTCTCCCTCTCCTCAATGAAGAAAGAGAGCTGTCCAGACTCGATTTTTTCTGTAACTGGTGCCGGCTTCGAACCTTCTTCCAGTTCTATTAATATAGTATTTGCCCGCTCAATCAACGCTTCTGGTAAACCAGCCAGTTTAGCAACTTGAATACCGTAACTCCTATCAGCAGATCCTTCTTTGATCTTGTGTAAGAATACAACATTCCCATCATACTCTTCGGCACGGACGTGAATGTTTTTTAACTGGTTCAAGTTCTTCTCCATGGCAGTCAACTCATGGTAATGTGTCGAAAATAATGTTTTAGCACCAATATTATTATGGATATATTCCACAATCGCTTGTGCCAACGCCATACCGTCATAGGTACTTGTCCCCCGACCGATTTCATCGAGAAGAATTAAACTGCGGTCCGTTGCTTTAGCGAGTGCATGATTTGCTTCAAGCATTTCCACCATGAACGTACTTTGGCCCGAAACAAGATCATCTGCAGCACCAATACGAGTGAAAATCTGGTCAAAAACAATTAAATCCGCTTCATCACAAGGCACAAAGCACCCTATTTGGGCCATAATGACCGTTAAAGCCAGTTGTCGCATGTACGTACTTTTCCCAGACATATTTGGTCCCGTAATTAATAGAATACTATTTTCTTTATCCAATGAAACGTCATTCGGTACAAATGTACCATCTGACATCACTTTTTCAACAACGGGGTGTCTTCCATTTTTAATTGTCAGCTTATCTTCCACAAAACGTGGTCTAGTATAATTGTTTTCTTCACTAACCGTCGCAAAGGCCTGAAGACAATCGATTCTACTGATATGATCTGCTAATTGTTGGAATAGTGGTATATGATCTTTCATCTCTTCTCTTATATCAAGGAATAGTGCGTGCTCCAAGTCTATACTTTTTTCTTCCGCCTCCAAAATTAAAGTCTCTTTTTCTTTTAATTCTGGAGTAATATAACGTTCAGCATTAGCCAGCGTTTGTTTCCGCTCATATCTTCCCTCAGGCAACAGATGTGTATTGGACTTCGTGACTTCAATATAGTAGCCAAACACACGATTAAATCCTATTTTTAAAGATTTAATATTTGTTAAATCTTTTTCTTTTCGTTCCAGTTCTGCAATCCATTGTTTACCATTACGTGATGCATCACGATATGAATCTAATTGCTCGTTATAGCCATCTTTAATAATTCCGCCTTCTGTAATCGAAGCTGGCGGATCTTCAATAATACTTTGCTCTAATATATCTACAATATCTTCAGGATAAACCAATTCGTCCGCTAACTCTTTCATTTCAGGTGCCGGAAACTGTTGAAGTATTTTTTTGATCTCCGGTATGTTACGTAAGGATTGTTTTAGTTGAATAAGGTCTCGTGCGTTCACATTTCCAAAGGCGATTCTTGCGGCAAGCCTTTCCATATCATATACAGATTTCAAAGACTCCCTCAGCATTTCCCTTTCCATAAATCCAGCATGGAACGACTCAACGATATTTAATCGCTTTTCAATAGCTTGTTTGTTAAGCAAAGGCCGTTCAATCCATTTTTTCATCATCCGTGACCCCATAGCGGTAACAGTTTTATCAAGAACCCAGAGTAAACTTCCGTGCTTCCCTTTTTTAATGATAGTCTCTGTAAGCTCTAAATTACGTTTGGAATACATATCTAAAGATAAATAATCCTTCAATTCGATGATTGTTGCCTGTTTTAAATGATCTAAAGAGCGCATTTGCGTCTTTTGAATATAATTAAGAAGACGGCTGAACGCCTTCATTAATCGTTCATCATTTAAGTTTTCAGTCAAGCTTCTGTACTCCGCATTGAAGGTAACTTCATCCTGATAGGATAATGTAACTTGTAACTTCTCCCGTAATTGGGTTTGGAATTCTTCGCTCAACGTAGACGGAATCACAATTTCACGTATTGGTTGGTTGTATAACTCATGAAGAACAGCATCCCATCCCTCTTTAATCAGA
This sequence comes from Oceanobacillus luteolus, assembly GCF_042678205.1. NCBI lineage: Bacteria > Bacillati > Bacillota > Bacilli > Caryophanales > Bacillaceae > Oceanobacillus > Oceanobacillus luteolus. The sequence continues at coordinate 193,720 of NZ_JBHUDE010000040.1, read as the reverse complement.
GTGAGGCGGTTTTCTCCAGTTGACAAGTCGTTATAAACAACAACAAATGAGCCATCTTGGAAATGTGAAAGGCTGCAAAGGTAGTTATTCTCCCCCTCTTTTAACATCGTTTGAGACATGACCGTACCAGGAGTAACGATCTGAACAACTTCTCTTTTCACTACACCTTTAGCTGTTTTAGGGTCTTCCACCTGTTCACAGATCGCAACTTTATATCCTTTTTCAATTAATGTTTTTATGTAGTTTTCTGCAGAGTGGTAGGGAACTCCGCACATTGGGATACCTTCCTTATCACCTTGTGACCCTCGTTTTGTCAGTGTTATTTCTAATTCTCTCGCTGCTTTGATTGCATCATCAAAAAATAGTTCATAAAAATCTCCAAGCCTATAAAATAAAAAAGCATCTTGATGCTCAGCTTTAATTTTCAAATATTGTTCCATCATTGGTGTGTGTTTTACCATGTATAAGCCTCCAAAAACCCTTAATCTTCTTCAATAATTATAGCATACATCATTCACTTAGCTCTATAAGACTGTTTTTTCTAATTGTTAATCGGCTAATTTCACAGTGAATTGAAAGGATAAGATTATAACTGATATTAAATTTTAACTTAAAAGAAATTATTCAATTATGTGAATAAAGATTTAGCACAAAATTAATGATTTTTTTATTAATCAANGGAAAGCGAAGGTGTATCGGGGGCTGCGGACCGCCAGGAGAGAATCTCTGAATTAATCAGGAACCTGTATTTGCTGATAAATTAACAAATTTCATACGTTATATTTTTCTAAAAATCTTAGTATGCACTTTAGGTGTTTGCCCTGCATAAAATGACTATGAAAAAAGAGGAGGTAAATACAGCTATGTCTTTTCTTAAAAAAGATTATAGAGAAATCATTACTAAAGCAGTGATCGGAAAAGGGCGTAAATTCACAAAGGAAACCCATACCGTAACTCCAAATAATCGTCCATCCAGCATTCTAGGATGCTGGGTAATTAATCACCTATATCATGCTAAAATGAAATCTGCAGATAGCGTGGAGATCCATGGAAGTTACGAAATCAATATTTGGTATTCCTATAATGATAATACGAAAACACAAGTCGTTACAGAAAATGTAAAATATCAGGATGTCGTTCCCCTTTCCTTAAAAGACGAGAACTGCATAGATGATGATTTCGATGTAATTGCAAAAGTATTGCAGCAACCAAATTGCCTAGAGTGTAAGATTGAGAAAAAAGGCAATAAAGTCCTTGTAGAAGTTGAAAGGGAATTTGTCGTTCAAGTAATTGGTGATACAAAGTTACTTGTAAAAGTAGTACCTAGTTGGGAAGCGGATAAGTTGGAAGACGACGATGATGAAATCTGGGGCCACAAGGTTTCAGATGAGGAATTAGAAAATGTAAAAACAGATTTTATGAAGAAAAGAGATTAACAAATTACGAGGGAGATTTCTCTCGTAATTTTTTTTGAAAAGAATCCAAAAAAAACCAAGCAGTTGCCTCTGCTTGGTTTTTTCTACTACTCTGATATGTTAGTTAATGTTTTGCCCGTTTTGCCTTCTAAAACATTTCCGCCAGTTGACTCGATAATTCGATTAGTTACTTCACGGGAAATCGTAGCGGATACGAGTTGAAGAACATCGTTTACAGTCACTTGGATTTCCTTGAATTCAGAAACGATTGGAATTCCATCCAGCTCTTCCTGCATGCGATCAAGTTCTTCTTCGACACGAGTTAATGCTTCTTTTTTATCATACGCTTGTAAATTTACAGCTTGTTTTTGTAAAGCTTTAATCTTTTTAATCAAACTTTGGACCTTAATATTTTGATTGATCTTTACTTCCAGTTCTTTGAAACGATCAATCTCCTCAGTATTTGCAAGCATTTCTGCTAATCTCTTTGCTTCTTCAAGCACTTCTTTTCTCGTATATTGTGCCATTTATGTCACCTCAATTTTATTTTCTACCATAACCCCATCTAAGGACCAGGTTTTTGTTTCTGTGATTTCTACATCAACGATTTGTCCAATCGCTGATTTTGGCCCTTTAAAGTTCACAAGTTTATTTTTCTCTGTATAACCTGCGAGAATTTCAGGGTTCTTTTTACTTACACCTTCAACCAGTACTTTAACGGTTTTACCTTTATATTTCTTCATTGACTCTGCTGCTTGCCTGTTTACTAGCTCATTCAGACGATACAAGCGTTGTTTCTTCACTTCTTCTGGTACATCGTCTTTTTTCATGGCTGCAGGCGTTCCCTCTCTAGGAGAATAAATAAAGGTATAGGCTGCTTCAAAGCCCACTTCTTCCATCAATGTCATTGTCTCCTCGAACTGTTCTTCTGTTTCATTCGGGAAACCGACGATAATATCTGTTGTTAATGTGACATTTGGGATAGCAGCTTTGATTTTACGTACTAACTCGAGATAATCTTCTCGTGTATATTTACGGTTCATTTTCTTAAGTATTTCAGAGCTCCCAGATTGGACTGGCAAATGGATATGGTCTAACAAGTTTCCACCTTGTGCTAATACTTCTATTAGATGGTCGTCGAAATCACGTGGATGAGACGTGGTAAAACGGACTCTCGGGATATCGATTTTATGGATGTCGTTCATTAGATCCCCAAACGTATAATCAATGTCCTCAAAGTCCTTCCCGTATGCGTTCACATTTTGACCTAGTAAAGTTACTTCTTTATATCCTTGTGCGACTAGATGTCTCACTTCTTGGATAATATCCTCAGGTCTTCTACTTCGCTCTTTACCCCTTGTCATCGGTACGATACAGTACGTACAGAACTTGTCGCAACCATACATAATATTAACCCATGCTTTAATCTTACCATTACGGGCTTTTGGCAGGTTTTCAATAATATCGCCTTCTTTTGACCAAACTTCCACGACCATTTCCTTACCAAACATCGCTTCTTTAATCAAGTGAGGAAGACGATGGATATTATGGGTACCAAAGATAAGATCAATATGCTGATGTTTCTTCAAGATCCTATTGACTACGGACTCTTCTTGAGACATACAACCACAAATCCCTATGATTAAATCTGGATTTTCCAGTTTCAATGGTTTTAAATGTCCTATTTCACCAAACACTTTATTTTCCGCATTTTCACGGATGGCACAAGTATTTAGTAAAATTACATCTGCATCCTTTACATCGTCAGTTGCGGTATAGCCCATTTCTATAAAAATACCGGCCATCACTTCCGTATCATGTTCATTCATTTGACAACCATATGTCCGGATCAAGAACTTTTTACCCTGTCCGATTGTTTGCATATCTTCCGGAATTGTGAAGTCATATTTAAATTGAACTTCTTCTCTTTTTCTTTTTCTAGCTTTCTTTATATCTGGAGTTTGAGGTGAATAGCTCGTATGGAAATACTTAGCGATCATTTCATCACTTGAGGTATTTCGGATACGCTCAACATTTTGTTCCGGACTAATTTGAGCCTGCTCTTTCCTTTGCTCCTCGTTCATGACTGATCTCCTTTCAACTAATTGTCATGTATGTATAAGGGTACATTATACTAGTATAAGGCTTCTAAATAAATTTAACAATATATACAGATAAACTGCAAATAAAAACCTTCCTTTCAGATAAGGAAGGTGTAGAAGCTACTTCAGTATTACCTCGGTTCAATGATTAATTTGATTGCTGTTCTTTCTTCATTGTCAATTAATATATCTGTAAATGCTGGTATACAAATAAGGTCTACTCCACTAGGCGCAACAAACCCTCTGGCAATCGCTACAGCTTTAATTGATTGATTTAATGCTCCTGCACCGATTGCTTGTATTTCTGCAGTTCCTCGTTCCCGCAGCACATTTGCCAGAGCCCCCGCGACCGAATTTGGGTTAGATTTAGATGAAACTTTTAATACTTCCATTACTAGTACCTCCCTTACCTCAGTTTTGTGGTCCTATCACTACTATATTCTTGGAGTTGTACGCTTATTCCCTTAACCTGTATAAAGCTGACAATGAAGAAATTCTGATACTTTCATAGTAAGAAATCAGCTGAAAAAGGGATGGTCATCATTGATCATGATCCGTTCAATTTTTGTTGACTTCCCACTTTTTGTATCAACGGAAACAAGCACTGCGTTTAATTGGTTTTTACCCTTTTTTGTAATTTCAAAACGTACAGGTAAGGAGGTGAGAAAACGTTTTAATACCGCTTCTCGTTCGACACCTAGTATTCCCTCATAAGGTCCCGTCATGCCTACATCTGTTATGTATGCGGTGCCTTCAGGCAAGATTCGTTCATCCGCTGTTTGCGTATGGGTGTGCGTTCCCACAACTGCACTAACTCGGCCATCGACGTACCAACCAAAAGCTTGTTTTTCACTTGTGGCTTCAGCATGAAAATCCACAAAAATTATATTTGTCCTTTTGCTCGCTTCATTAATTAATTCATCGATTTTCTGGAAAGGATCGTCAATTGCCGGAAGAAAAGTTCTTCCTTGAAGATTAATAACAGCTACTTCTATATTGTTAACTGTTAAAAATACCAGACCTTTCCCAGGGTTATTCTCAGGAAAATTCGCTGGTCGAATAAGATATTTTGCGTCATCAATGAAGTCGAATATTTCCTTTTTGTCCCAAGTATGGTTACCCATCGTTATGGCTTGAGCACCCCATTCAAGGAAGTTTCGGTAGATCTCTTCGGTAATCCCTTTTCCTGCCGCAGCATTTTCACCATTCAATATCGTAATGGTTGGTCTGTATTTTTCTTTTAGTTTAGGGAGATATTCCTTCACCATATCCCGTCCTGGAGAACCAACCACATCACCAATAAATAATATTTTCATTCTTTAATCATCCTAATCTTTAATAATTTATTTATAGTCTTTGCAAATTAAGAATAGAAACCTTACTATCTAAAGTCCGAGTCCAAATACTTTTCGCTTTCAACAGGCGGCCCGTGAGCCTCCGACGGAAAGGCCGTGGCATTCTTAGTCTGACGGGGCCACGCTCTTTTCCATCCTCCTGCAGGAGTCTTGAGGTTTTTAAACTGCTCCCTGCTTTAAGTTTATTTGGCACATCGTACTATACCCAGCATAGAGCTATAACATTCACTTGGCTAAAAAATATATAATAATGCCATATTTTCAATGCTAAATTACGGTCTATATGTGGCTAGCTTTACTCAATAATGCAAAGTTCAAACTTTCGATTTCCCTGGGAGCAGCCCCCGATACACCGAAGACTCCTGTGGGAGCAGAGGCATCGGTGAGACCCCACAAGGCGCTTGCGCCTGAGGAGGCTCACCAGCCGCCCACGGAAAGCGAAGGTGTATCGGCGGCTGCGGACTACCAATAGTAGTCTTGGGATATTTTAAGTTAAGTAATTTGCAGCTTATTATATAATGTATCCCCACTGTTTAACTAAACAAATAGAAAAAATAAAAGCAGTCGAAATGACTGCTTTTATTTGGCATATTCAACTGCTCTTGTTTCTCTAATTACAGTCACTTTAATGTGACCTGGATAATCAAGCTCGCTTTCGATTCGATTTCGAATATCTCTCGCCACTCGAACGGATTCAAGATCATCAATTTCATCAGGTTTAACCATAATGCGAATTTCTCGTCCCGCCTGAATAGCGTAAGATTTCTCTACTCCTTCAAAGGACTCGGAAATCTCTTCAAGCTTTTCTAAACGCTTAATATAATTCTCCAGTGTTTCACTTCTTGCACCAGGTCTAGCTGCTGATAAAGCATCAGCTGCAGCGACTAATACAGAAATAATTGAGGTAGGTTCTTCATCACCGTGGTGTGAAGCGATAGAATTGATAACAACCTCATGTTCTTTATATTTTTGAGCAAGCTCTTTACCAATTTCTACGTGACTGCCTTCAACTTCATGGTCAACTGCTTTCCCGATATCATGAAGTAAACCAGCTCTTCTTGCTAATATTACATCTTCTCCTAGTTCTGCAGCAAGCAAACCGGATAAGTAAGCAACTTCCGCTGAATGTTTCAATACGTTTTGACCATAGCTTGTACGATATTTTAGACGACCTAGTATTTTAACTAGATCAGGGTGCAGTCCGTGCACACCAACTTCGAATGTCGTTTCTTCACCGACTTCACGGATATATTCATCAACCTCACGTCTCGCCTTATCTACCATTTCTTCAATTCGCGCTGGATGGATTCTACCGTCCTGTACGAGTTTTTCTAATGCCATACGGGCGATTTCCCGGCGAATTGGGTCAAATCCAGATAAAATAACAGCTTCTGGTGTATCATCAATGATTAAATCAATACCAGTCAACGTTTCTAATGTCCTTATATTTCTTCCTTCTCGTCCAATGATGCGACCTTTCATCTCATCATTAGGAAGGTTTACGACAGATACGGTTGTTTCAGCAACATGATCTGCAGCACAGCGTTGTAAAGCTAATGAAAGGATATTTTTCGCTTTCTTGTCCGCTTCCTCTTTCGCCTGATTTTCTGCTTCTTTAATCATGATAGCTGCTTCGTGCTTAACTTCTTTTTCAATGCGTTCTAAAATAATTTGTTTAGCTTGGTCCGTTGTATATCCTGAAATACGTTCAAGTTCAGCCTGCTGCTCATCTTTTAAAGCTTCCACTTTGCTTTCTAATGCTTCAATTTGTTGTTGTCTCTCTGCTAAAGAATCTTCCCTTTTTTCCAGTGATAATTCACGTGTATCAAGGGTGATACTCTTCTTGTCAAGAAGATCTTCTTTTTGAGTCAAACGATTTTCTTGCCTCTGGAGTTCCGCACGACGTTCACGCAGCTCATCCTCTGCTTGCTGACGTAATTTATGGTTCTCGTCTCTTGCTTCAAGGAGGGCTTCCTTTTTAGCTGCATCCGCATTTCGATTTGCTTCCTCTACTATTTGCTTTGCCAAGTTTTCTGCACTGGAAATTTTAGCCTCAGCAATCGATTTACGAATCAGATAACCAACAAACAGACCTATGATAAGGATGAATACTAGCAAAAGGGAGATGATTAAAGGGTGGTCCATAATTTCACCTCCTATTGCTATAAAGTTGTTGTACAATTCATTATTTTCTTCATGTACCCATTATCAATGCAAGGATTAATAATTAACGTATAATTGAATAAAATTATACATTGTTAATTTTAATTGTCAATTTACTTATTGTCAAGGAAACATAGGCAGTATTTTACATAAAAAAAGCTGTTCACCCAATGTAATTGGATGGACAGCTCGCTTATTATATATCTAAACTTTCTTGCTCTTCTGGTGAAGCTACGTCGTCCTCATTCACATTTGCATTTGCTTCAAGAGAATAATGTTTACGGATCTCACTATTAACTTCGTCAAAGATTTCCGGATTTTCTTTCATAAATTGTTTTGCATTTTCCCTACCTTGACCTAGACGTTCACCTTTATAGGAATACCAAGCTCCACTTTTTTGGATGATATCCAGCTCAGCACCCACATCGATGATCTCGCCTTCTTTAGAAACACCTTCACCATACATTATATCCACTTCTGCTTGTTTAAATGGCGGTGCTACTTTATTTTTTACAACTTTGACACGAGTTCGGTTACCGATCATTTCATTGCCTTGCTTCAATGTTTCCGCTCGGCGCACTTCTAGACGGACGGATGAATAGAACTTCAATGCTCGTCCCCCCGGAGTCGTTTCAGGGTTACCAAACATGACACCAATTTTTTCACGTACTTGGTTGATGAAAATGGCAGTAGCGTTCGATTTATTGATTGCACCTGATAGTTTACGAAGAGCTTGTGACATTAATCGAGCCTGTAGACCCATATGAGAGTCTCCCATTTCACCTTCAATTTCAGCCTTCGGTACAAGAGCCGCAACTGAGTCTACAACAATGATATCTACAGCACCGCTTCGTACAAGAGCTTCTGTGATTTCAAGAGCCTGCTCACCCGTATCAGGCTGGGATAACAGCAATTCATCAGTGTTTACACCAAGTGCACGAGCATAATTCGGATCCAATGCGTGCTCAGCATCGATAAAAGCAGCTTGTCCACCTTGCTTTTGCGCTTCTGCAATTGCATGTAAAGCAAAAGTTGTTTTACCCGAGGACTCAGGACCGTAAATCTCTACTACTCTACCTTTTGGATATCCACCAATTCCTAGCGCAACATCAAGTGCTAAAGAACCACTTGGGATGGTAGCTATCTTTTGATTTTGTTCTTCCCCAAGCTTCATGATCGATCCTTTACCAAATTGTTTCTCTATTTGTCTCAAAGCCATATCTAATGCTTGTTTTCTCTCACTCAATGAATTTACCTCCTCAAATTATCTATCTCCATCATACGCTTTTTTTCACCATTTGACAAGCAAAAAACGAATAAACGTTCGATAATTTTCATACTGGATTAAGATGTCATTTTTAAGTTTTCAATAGAGTTGGAGACTAGAAAGGTGAAGCTATAAGTGATTAAACCGATAGATATTAAAGTTTTATAGCGTTTAAAATTAATTCCAGTCCTTTTAAAAGTGCACGGTTACGAATCACATTACGATTTCCCTGTAACTGGAAACTATAAACTCGATCTTCCTCACCCTTGATAGACAATCCGATATGGACTGTTCCCACTTGTTTGCCTTCCATTTCTCCAGGACCAGCAACTCCTGTGAAACTGATTCCAATAGCTGAATTTAATTTATCTCTTACGTTTCTAGCTAACAGAATCGCGCACTCTTCACTTACAGTACCTTTTTCTTCAATGAGTTGTTTGGGAATTTCCAATAGATTCATCTTCACGTCAGGGCTATAACATACAATCCCGCCCTGAACTACTGCACTTGCACCTGGAACAGTGACGAGACGCTCAATAAACTTGCCACCAGTCAAGCTTTCTGCAGCTGCAATCGATACTTTCTTGTGGTTCAATCTCTCAACAATCACTTGTTCAATTGTTTTTTCTCCCTCAGCTACGAAATAATCTCCTACCCTGTCAAGAATATCTGCTTTAGTTTTTGCTAGGAGTCTTTCCAAGGCTTCACTTGAATCTGCTTTGGCAGTCAGTCGAATGATAATTCCATCATCGGTTGCTAAAGGGGCTATCGTCGGATTCGTTTGCTTCTGAATTAAATCTTGTAATTCATGTTCTAACGTCGATTCACCGATACCAAGAAATTTTAAAATAGTTGATCGGATCATCTGTTCTTTACCTGTTAGTTTATAAAGATACGGTAAAATCTCATCGTTGAATAAGGACTTCATCTCTCGTGGGACACCAGGAAGGAAAATCCAAGTCCTCTCATCAAATTGAACAATCATTCCTGGTGCCATGCCTTGTTTATTCTCTAAAACAGTAGCAGTTTCAAATACACGAGCCTGTTTACGATTATTCGGTGTCATCGTCCAACCAGTTTTCTGGAACCAAGTCTCTATCTTTTTCATAGAAGCTTCATGTTCCGTCATGGAAAGATTACTGAATGCCTGAAACGCTTCCCTTGTCAGATCGTCTTCAGTCGGTCCTAAACCTCCTGTAACAATGATAATATCCGAACGCTCATGGGCTTGTTTAAATGTATCTGTCACACGTTTTAGATTATCACCAACAACCACATGGTTAAAAACATTGATCCCATATAATGCTAGCTGTTGCGAAATCCATTGAGCATTCGTATTAGCAATTTGACCTAAAAGTAATTCGGTCCCGACTGCAACAATTTCAGCTTTGTACTGTTTCTTCACTTCGAATCCCTCATTACATGCCAGTTTTTATAAAAATATTCAATACCAGATACAACAGTGAAAAATAAAGCTAAGTAAAGCATGATGGTTCCTAGAGGAAAGTTCAAGTAAGAGAACGGAAAATTATGAAGCAATAACAAAATAATAGCAATCATCTGTGTTGCTGTCTTTAATTTACCCATGTTCCCCGCAGCCATAACGATTCCTTCTCCTGCAGCAACGAGTCTTAAGCCAGTAACTGCAAATTCTCTACTGATAATGACGATAACAATCCATGCTGCCGCTAAATCCATTTCAACCAACATGATTAATGCCGCAGATACAAGAAGCTTGTCTGCTAATGGATCAAGAAACTTACCAAGATTGGTGATGAGATTATATTTTCTTGCGTAATATCCGTCTACCCAATCTGTGGCAGAAGCGATGATGAATATCATTGCCGCGATGAAATGATGGATAGGTAATAAAGTGTTTCCTATATCCCACGCTCCGAAATCTAGTGGTAAAGAGAGTATAAGGATAAATATCGGAATTAGAATGATACGAGAAATAGTAAGTTTGTTAGGTAAATTCATTGACTTTCCTCCTTGATTTTCCAATGATAATTTGTAATATCGAAATTTTATTAAGAATGGACCATAATTATAAAAATCTTTCGTGCTACTCCGTACACGCATTACCCGTAAATTCGTTAATCAAGTCCCAGATTTTTCTTATTATACCATAATAAAACCCTTCCGCATGCATTTGGAAGGGTTAATGCTCAAGACTTTAATTAACATTGAACCATAACCGCTGATGGTCTCTTTCATTTGGATCAACAGGATATTCAAACGGAACACCATTGATATCAATTTCTAAGTTAGGGGTACTTCCAATGTTCAAATAGATTGCTTCTTCTCCAGTCAAATCAACCTCTACAGGTGAATTAGCTGTTGTAACGAAATCAGCGAAGAAAGCCTCCCCTGCGGTATTTTTAACATCCAACCACACATTCGTACTGGATTCGAATGTAAATATCAATTCATCATTAGGATTAGTTAGGGATATGGTGGATTCAGGCGTAGAACCGGTGCCAACCTCTTCCACTTCAATAACTACTTCCTGACCTTCTTCATCCTTTGAATCTTCTTCAGTTGTACTCTCTTCGTCAGTCTCTTCAGCTGTGTCGTCAGAATTTTCATCGTCACCAACTGCTGACTCACCATTATCTTGAGTATTATTATCATCTGTTATTATTACTGTATCCGACTCTTCAATTTTTTCTGGTTCATCTGATGATGACGCTTGATTATAGAACCAAATACCAGCACCAATAATACCTACGATCAACAAAACAACTATTATTTTAGGGAGTAACGAGAAAAAGGTATTTGACCGTTCGGCTGAATTCTCTCTTTGCGCACGTTCTACTCTTGTATATTGGATTTCACTATCACTTTCTGACTTAGGTATTTCTTCTTTATGCTCTTCAAGCAATTCATCAGAATCTATACCGACAGCAGATGCATATTCTTTAATAAATGCACGAGCATAAAATTTACCAGGTAATAAGTGAAGATTTCCTTCTTCGATTGCTACTAAATATCTTTTTTGAATCTTTGTTGTTTCTTGTACACTTTCCAATGAAAGGCCTTTTGCGATTCTCGCTTCTTTCAGCCTAGCACCTACATCCATAATTAACACCTTCCATCTCAGAAATCAAACATATTAAAACCACTATTCTGACTTAAGGATTGACTTTCAATTGAGTCGTATGTAATTTCTTCATCTTCGTGGCTTCTTAATTCAATAATGTAATCAAAATCATCCAACGTATATTCGGTCGCCTGTACAAAAATATCAGGATGCTCTACAACTTTTACAGCCGGCAAATGCATCACTTCACGAATCAGCCGCCAATGTTCTTCATTTGCTCGTTTTTTTGAGACAACACCGTCAATAATAAAAATATTATCCGTATTATATTCACCGGCAATCAGTTTATTCCTTACGGTTTGTTTAATCATTGTACTCGAAACAAAGAGCCAACGTTTATTTGCCGAAACACTTGCTGCAACGATGGACTCTGTCTTTCCAACACGGGGCATTCCTCTTACACCAATTAATTTATGACCATCTTGCTTAAATAATTCTGCCATAAAATCGACAAGAATTCCAAGTTCATTCCTCACGAACCGAACTGTTTTCCGATCATCATTATCTGTATGGATATATTTCCCGTGCCTGACGGCCATACGGTCTTTAAGTTTGGGTTTACGTATTTTTAACACTTTAATAATATCTACAGTCTCTAAAATGGACTCCAGTCTTTTGATGTTTTCATCATGTTCGGAGAGCAGCAACAAGCATCTTCTTGAATTTTCAAGCCCGTTTATTGTGATGATATTTATCGAAAGCATACCTAATAAAGATGAAATATCACCTAATAAACCTGGGCGGTTAATTTGGTTTTCATATTCGAGATACCATTCTGTTCTTTCCATTACAATTCTCCTTTATAATGAAACATCAAGTAGTGGGGTCCTCTAATCCCCACTAATAGACAATCAAATGGAACAGGATTAATGCCTCAGTTTTACATATTTCAGACTGATGGTCACCTGTTTTATAATGGCAGCATTTACGTATGTTTTCTATTTCTACTATAAATCATTTTTTAGTCCGTGAAAAGCGAAATATAAAACAAATGGAAAAGAAGCTGTATAGTTTAACTATACAGCTTCTTCCACTATTTATCCATTATTATTGCCTTGTTTTTCCACCAATCTCACCATGGAGCTAGCGATTGCTTGTTGCTCCTCTTCAGATGCTGCATTCCAAAGTTCTTTCAATACAGCTTCTTCTTTATTTTTAGCATCAATATTTGATGCTAAATAGTCTCCCACTTCATGTGCTACATTTGTAATTGTTTCATGATCCATCCCACTGTTTTTTGCTTGTTGTAATCGATTGGCAAGAAACCCTTTCCATGAATCGAAATTATCGAGAATAGACATTAAGAAAGCCTCCTTTTTCTAGTGATACGTTTAGTATTTTACATTTCACTTACTTTATACACTTAGAAAAAGAAGTTAAATCATCCATCCTCCTGTAATCGGAAGGATTTGGCCGTTCATAAAAGGATGATTCAATATAAAATCGACTGCCTCAGCTACTTCACGGGGATAGCCAGGTCGTTTTAAAGGAATTTCTTGAAATATTTCCTTTTTCTCATCTTGAGATAAACTCGCGTTCATCTTCGTATCAATGAATCCCGGACTAATTCCATTTACTGTAATATTACTTGGTGCAACTTCTTTCGCAAGAGCTTTAATAAAACTGTTTTGTGCACCCTTCACTGTCGAATACAGCACTTCATAGCTTGCTCCGATATCCCCCCAAATCGATGTAATGAAAATAATGTTGCCGAAACTGTTTTTAATCATCGAAGGAAGCAGTTGCTGTGTAATTCTCCACGGTGCTTCAATATGGAGCTTAAGCATACTGTCCATCGATTCGTGACTCATCTCTTGAAACAAGCCAAATTCAGTTTTTCCGCTTGAGAAGATGATAATATCAACATGAAACACAAGATTAGCTAGTAGTTGTTCAATTCCTTCCGTTCGTGATAAATCTGCCTGTATAATTTGGAGAACTTGATCAATCGCTATTTCGTCGGCTAATTCATTAATCCTTGTCTTATTCGAATGATAGTGGAGAATTAATTGGTCCCCTTTTGCCGCTCTTTGTTTCGCTATCTCTAATCCAATATCGCTGCTTGCACCAATAATCAAAACCGTACGCTTCATTGACTAGCCTTTCTTAATCGTACAAACAGCAAGTCGATCTTCATCTATCCATTCTTTCAGGAAATTATTGAAATCCGAAATTGTCAAAGCTTCAATTCGAGAAGTCATTTCAAAGAAATTAATTCCATGTCGATGATAGTCCACAAACTGGTTAGCAATATACTCTAGGGAATTCATTGCTCGGAGCGTACGTCCAATTTTCTTTTTCTTCATTCGCGAAAACTCTTTTTCTGTAATTTCCAGATTTCGGGTCGATAAGAGCAACTCTTTTACTTTTGAAGCAAATTCAGTAGGTTTTGTCGTATTACCGCCAATTAATGTATAGCCAAAGTTAAAATCAATATTCGTTTCAAACGAAAAACTTCCGTCAATTAATTCCGCCTGATACAGTTCTTGATAAAACTCTCCGCCTTTTGCAAAATAATGATCGACCACCATCGTAGTCAATAATTCCTTTGTAAGAAATTCATCCTTTTCCAAAGCGCTGCTTGACTCTTTAATTCCAACCGTACATTTCGGTATCGAGACTGGCATATTAATTTCTAAATTTTTCGTCGCAACTTCCCTTGGCTCGTCTGGGAATTTCCGTTTAATATCGCCCATTGCTTCAAAGCTCTTTCCAGCTTGGTTGTTTTCAATCAGTGTAAATAAAGATTCAACATTAAAATTACCAATAATGAATAAAGTCATATTTTCGGGATGATAAAACGTATTGTAACATGTATATAGATCATCCTTTGTAATTTTCATGATAGAATCTACCGTACCAGCAATGTCAATATTGACAGGATGGTTTTTAAACATAGCTTTAATCGTACCCATAAACGACTGCCAATCCGGTTGGTCATCATACATTTTTATTTCTTGAGCGATAATCCCTTTTTCTTTCTCGACGGTCTGTTCTGTAAAATATGGATCTTGCACAAAATTGATTAATGTCTCTACGTTATCTTCAATATGATCGGTTGCTGTAAATAAATATGCCGTTTTTGTGAAAGAAGTAAAAGCATTAGCTGAAGCTCCCAGCTTTCCAAAGTCAGCAAACACGTCACCGTCTTCTTTTTCAAACAGCTTATGCTCAAGAAAATGCGCTACTCCATCCGGAACCGTAACCATTTCAGATTCGCCAATTGGAACAAATGTCTGGTCTATAGAACCATACTTCGTTGTAAAAATTGCATACGTCTTCTCCATTTCAGGCCGCGGCATCAAGAATACGGATAAGCCATTTTCTAATTTTTTCGTATAAATCACTTCATCAATATCCTGGTATATCTTTTTATCCATCATTTAATTCCCTCCTTCTGAAGTGAGGAGATATAGCGTATCTTCCTGGATTTTTTCTCCAACACGAACAACTTCTTCTTTTGTCACTGCAGAAATCTTAGTAATGATTTCTTCTAGGGTCCGCTCATAATTTGCAAGTTTTTGCTGATAAAACAATTCGACTAGTCCATGATTGTTATCCATCGTCTCACGCAAATAATGGATGATCATGTCTTTCGCCTCATTCATTTCTTGTTCCGTAAAGTTTCCAGCCTTCATTTCCTGCATTTGTTCCCTAATAATATCTCGTGCTTTTTCATAATCTTCAGGTGCGATTCCACTAAAGACAAAAAGCAGTCCTTTATGACTTTCTACTTGAGAAGAAGCATAATAGGCAAGGCTATTTTTTTCCCTTACATTCATGAACAGCTTAGAACTCGGGAAACCACCAAACAGACCATTAAAAACTTGTAAAGCTGGATATTCTTTATCAGAATAAACCGTATTTGTCCTATAACCGATATGCAGCTTTGCCTGTTGTATTGGTTCTTTTTCTATAATTTCTTTTGGTTTATCAACCTGTTTCTCAGTTTTAGTTTGATTGGCTCCTGCTTTATTTATGGAATCTCGTTCAAATATAGTAGTTATTGCCTCTTCAATATATTGAGGATCCATATCACCGACAACATAAATATCCATTTCGTCAGTTTTCACCATTTCCTTATAATAAGCAAATAGATCTGCTCCTGTAATGGTCTCAAGTTCATCTTCATAGCCATTTACATGTATGGAATAAGCTTCACCTTCACACATTTCTTCAATTAACCGCATATTTGCATAACGGATTTTGTCATCGCGGATTGCTTGAATTCTTTGCTTCAAACTTGCCTTTTCACGATTTACAATTCTTTCTGCAAATGAATTATTTTCAAGATGTGGAGCAAAAATCAGTTCTGATAAAAGTTGGAGAGCCTCTTCTGTTATTTCTTCTTTCTCTGGGAGATATCTTTGATTGGCCACTTCCAAACGGAAGCTGATGATATGATCTTCTCCTTTTTTTGCCCCATCAACAGATAGTACCGCTCCATATAAATCATCCAACTTTAATTGTAATTCCGTCCGACTTGGATAATTCTTCGTTGCCTCTCTTAATACATTTGGCAACAGGGCACGCTTGGTTATCGTATCTTTGTTTAATGGCGCTTTCGACTTAATAACAAAAGTGAGTGTCTTAAATTTTTTCGTTGGGATAAAATGAATATGATAACCGTTTTTATTAACGGTTTGTTCCTCAATTAAATTCATCACACGGCCTCCTATAATGATATCTTATTATTCATATTAAATATTCTACACATCTTTCATAGGTTCATCCATTAAAAGATACTTATTTTCCACGGCTTAAGACTATTTTAGTTCCCGTTATCGGATGATATGAAAAAAAACTGACTTGATTTCAAAAATCAAGTCAGTTTTTCCTGTACTATTTAACGACTCCCTTTAATATATGGTACTCCGTTTGCCTTTGGCGCATCGGCACGGCCAATCAGCCCTGCAAGTGCCAAGATAGTCAACACGTAAGGGGCTATCAACAGAAACACTTGTGGGATATCTTCAATTACCGGAATAGAAGATCCGACAATGCTTAGACTTTGAGCAAATCCGAAGAAGATTGCTGCTCCCATTGCACCGAGCGGATGCCATTTCCCAAAAATAACAGCTGCGAGGGAAATGAATCCCTGTCCTACTATTGTTGATTGAGAGAAGTTAGAAACGATAGTAAGCGCGAATACGGATCCGCCTAAACCACCTAAGATTCCTGATAAAACAACTGCAATATAACGTATTTTTTTCACATTAATTCCGTTTGTGTCTGCCGCCATTGGATGTTCACCAACAGCACGTAAACGTAGACCGAAAGTCGTTTTATATAAAACAAACCAAGCAACAAAAGCTAAAATGATTGCTAAATAAGAAGTCGCATAGACCCGTTCAAAGAAAATAGGACCGATGACAGGAATATTCGACAATACGGGTATATCAGTGCGGAAAAAACCTTCCACCATATCTGTTTGCCCTTTATCATACCACTGCTTTGTCAAATAGACACCGATGCCAAGCGCGAGCATATTAATCGCTACTCCACTCACGACTTGATTTGCGTAGAATGAAACGGAAGCCACAGCATGGATGATAGAAAAGATTCCTCCAATAATTGCTGCTACTACAATGGCGATCCAAGGTGTTAGAGTACCGAATGTACTCTGATAAGTCAAGCTAAATACTATACCAACAAATGCACCAATTACCATTAATCCTTCTAATCCAATATTAACCACACCAGAACGCTCACTGAAAACCCCGCCTAAAGCCGTCAATATTAATGGTGCGGAGAAGAACAGTATAGTGGGTACTATCGATTGTAATAAATCAATCATTTATTTCCCCTCCTTTTTAAAGCGAAGGATTGCCAAACGTATGATATAACTTGACGCAACAAAGAATATAATCAACGCGATGATTATATCTACCAATTCAATGGGAACCCCTGCAGATGTAGGCATTTGTCCTGCACCCTCTTTTAAAGAACCAAATAAAAAGGCTGCAATAACTACACCGAGTGCATGGTTACTGCCTAATAGAGCTACTGCAATACCATCGAATCCTAAATTAGTAAAACCAGACATAAGATGGATATTTCCATATGTACCGAGGCCTTCCATTGCTCCAGCCACGCCAGCGAAACCTCCAGATATCACCATTGAAAGGATAATATTTTTTTTGACGTTCATCCCCGCATATCTGGATGCAAATTGGTTGTACCCGACAGACTTTAATTCATATCCAATAGTCGTCCGTTCGATTAAGAACCACATGATAGCGGCTGCAAATATTGCAATCAAAATACCGTAGTGAACACGGGAATACATGGTCAATGATTGTAACCATTCAGCTGACAGGGATGCACTGCTAGCAATTTGTTCGGTCTTCGTTGCATGATCGGTTAAAACAGAACGAATGATTTCGTTTGATACATATAGCGCAATATAGTTCATCATAATTGTCACGATAACTTCGTGTACACCAAGTGTTGCTTTCAATAATCCTGGGACTAAACCCCATAAAGCACCAGCAAGCATTCCAGCTAATATAGCAAGTGGTAAATGAATGATCATCGGTGCTTCGATTCCTATTCCCACCCAAACAGAAGCTAACCAACCTACAATTACTTGTCCTTCAGCTCCTATATTGAATAGGCCAGATCGAAATGCAAAAGCAATAGCCAAGCCTGTTAAAATAAGTGGTGTTGTTCGTCTAATTGTTTCACCAATCGTAAAGGCATCACCGAATGCACCTAACCATAAAGCTTGATAGCCTGCAATTGGATTATATCCAGATATAAGCATGATAATGCCGCCGACGAGGAGTCCAAGTAACACGGATATAACAGGAATTAATAATGGTGCAAATTTTTTATTGAATATCATTTTGAAACACCTGCCTTATCGGTTCCGCTTCCGGCCATCAATAAACCTAATTCTCTTTCATTTGTTTCTTTTGCATCTAAATCTGCTACAATTCTTCCGTCATAGATGACAACAATTCGATCACTTACATCTAAAATTTCATCCAGTTCAAATGATACTAGTAGAATCGCTTTTCCTTTATCTCGTTCTTCAACCAGCTTTTGATGTACAAATTCTATTGCTCCTACATCAAGCCCTCGGGTCGGTTGTGCTGCAATTAATAATTCAGGAGAGCGTTCGACTTCACGAGCAATGATTGCTTTTTGTTGGTTACCACCAGATAATGCTCTGGCTGGAGTAAAAGCACTAGGAGTGCGAACATCATACATCGCGATAAGCTCTTCAGCTTTTTTATAAATAGCATCATGATTGAGAATCGTGTTTTTTGAATATGGTTTCTGATAGTACGTTTGCAACACAATATTTTCTCCGATAGTATAATCAAGGACAAGTCCATACTTATGTCTATCTTGAGGTATATGCCCTAGTCCGCTTTCAGTTACTTCTCTAGGTGTTTTATTCGTAATATCTTTTTTATTAAGTAATATGTTTCCTCTATAACTTTTCGTAAGCCCTGTAATTGCCTCAATAAGCTCTGTTTGACCATTGCCGTCGATCCCTGCAACTCCAACAATTTCGCCGGCTCGTACCTTTAAATCAAGTCCTTTGACAACGTCAACTTTTCTAGAGTCCTTTACATAAAGGTCTTTTACTTCAAGAACCTCGTGCTTCGGCTCAGCAGGTGTTTTGCTTACTTGAAAATTCACATCTCTCCCTACCATGAGGGATGCCAATTCATTCACAGTTGTTTCTTTTACATCCACCGTTCCAATGCCCTTGCCCTTGCGAATAACCGTACAACGATCGCAGGCTTCCATAATTTCTTTCAACTTGTGGGTAATCAAGATGATTGATTTACCTTCTTTGACTAGAGATTGCATGATTTCAATTAACTCAGTTATTTCCTGTGGTGTAAGTACTGCTGTTGGTTCATCAAAAATAAGCACTTCAGCACCACGATATAACGTTTTTAAGATTTCAACACGCTGTTGCATCCCAACTGATATATCACGTATTTTTGCTGTCGGATCTACTTTCAAACCATAACGGTCCGATAATTCCTGGATCTCTTTTTCTGCTTTTTTAAGGTTTATCGTGCCAAATTTAGTTTTCGGCTCGCTTCCAAGGATAATATTCTGAGTAACCGTAAATGGTTCGACTAACATAAAATGTTGATGAACCATACCAATGCCGAGATCGTTGGCAATGTTCGGATTCGTAATTTTAACAGGCTTGCCATTAACTCGAATCTCTCCTTGTTCAGGCTGATACAGTCCGAATAATACATTCATCAGAGTAGACTTCCCTGCACCGTTTTCGCCTAGTAAAGCATGTATTTCACCTTTCTTTAATTGAACCGTAATATTATCATTTGCAACTATACCTGGAAATTCCTTACGTATATTTAGCATTTCTATTACGTATTCCACTCTCTTTCCACCCCTTTTACATAAAGCTGCCTATCTAATGTTCACACAGGCCAAATATTGGATTAATCAACTAAGATTCACATCCTGTTGAAATATCTATTTCATCACTCACTTGATAGAGAATAGATATGGCAACAGCATGCGGTGTGAATGAAAATAAGGTTTAATCGTAAGGAAGGGAAAAGAGCTTGTACTCTTTTCCCTACATTTTTAAAGTGAGTCTAAGTATTCTTCTAAAGCTTCACGTGTGTAAGGAATTTCAATGTCACCATTTAGAATGCTTTCTTCCCATTTTTTGACTTCGTTTATTATTTCTTCTGTCATAGCTTCTTCGTTAGTAGTAGCAACAGAAATCGCATTCTCTTCCAGACCAAACTCCAACTGTTCTCCACCAGGGAATTCACCATCCATTGCTAGTTGTGCAACATCCTGGACAGCTACGTCTACACGTTTAACCATGGAAGTAAGTGTTACGTTATGTTCACCAATTTGCCCTTCATCATGTTGGTCGCGGTCTACTCCGATTACCCAGATAGCGCGCTCTGGATCTGCGTTTTTAAGGTCTTTTGCTTCATTGAAAACCCCATTACCAGTTCCACCGGCAGCATGATAAATGATATCTACTCCAGAGTTATACATATCATTAGCTATCATTTTACCTTTAGATGCATCCCCGAAATGTTCCGCATATTGCACATCAACTTCAATGTCAGGATTAATTGATTTTGCTCCAGCAATAAAACCAGCTTCAAATTTATTGATTAATGGGGAGTCAATCCCACCGACAAAACCAAGTTTATTTGTTTCCGTTTTCATAGCAGCTGCTACTCCAACTAGAAATGATCCTTCATGTTCTTTAAAAGTAATGCTGACTGTATTATCGCCTTCTACAACATCGTCAACTATTCCGAAATAGACATCTGGGTTTTGGTTGGCTAAGTTTTGAATATCTTCTTTCAACTCAAACCCAATACCGTAAATTAAGCTATAGCCTTCACGAACCATACGGGTAATATTTGGAACGTAATCCTCTGGTGCATTGGATTGTGCATAATCAAATCCGTTTCCTTTCGATAGACCATGCTCTTCTCCCCATGCACTAATTCCTTCCCAAGCGGATTGGTTAAAGGATTTGTCATCTACCCCACCAATGTCCGTAACCATCGCAACGGAAAAATCAGATGAATCTTCACCTTCATTAGCGTTACTGTTGTCCGTATCGGCGGTTTCGTCACCGTTACCACTTCCGCAAGCGGCAAGTAGCGCCACAAGTCCCACAATCAATGTAATCCAAAACAACTTACTCTTTTTCATTGCAATGCCCCCTTATTCCTTTCTTTTCTCACAAAACAGTCATGATGGATGAATTTACTCACATATCTTTTTCTATAAATAGATTAATAGATATCGTAACCATTACTCGAAAAGATACTATGTCGATTCACCCTTGATGTCATACGTATCATGCCACAGTAACGTTGCAAATGAAAAGGTTTTCCACACAAAAAATAAGCAACAACCTGATTATTTATGACTACGCTTTCAAGGTTTTGTAAAAAAAATCAGTCTGTCCCTTATCAACAATCGATTATTTCAGTGATATATCGACCTTTTTCCTAAAAATCAACGAAATACTGAAAGCATTTACAACTGCGAGCATGCTACTAATGACATATGACGATTTTGTCATAAAATACTATATCACTATTAAGGTAATAAATAAATAGAAATGCTAAATTTTATTATTAAACTGCTATAAATGATCAATATTGAATCCATAGAATAAAAAATCAGGTCGCTAGCTCCACTACATCTTCATTCGATTAAATTCGAGTAAAGATGTAATAGGGCAGCTCCCTGACTCTTATCGTCCTTACACTGTAGGTGCTTGTTCCTCGGTTTCAGTATTCGACACTAGGACCGTGCGTGGCTTGCTGCCTTCGTAAGGCCCTACAATTCCTCTTGCTTCCATTGCATCAATTAGACGTGCAGCACGAGTATAACCGATGCGGAATCGACGCTGAAGCATCGATACACTTGCACTTTGAATTTCGATGACCAATTGGACGGCATCGTCATATAGTTCGTCATCCACCTCTTCGACGACTTCATTCGTATCCTCAGGAATCATTTCCTCTTGATAGGAAGCTTTCTGCTGATCAATACAATGATCAACCACTCGTTCTACTTCCGAATCTGATAAAAATGCCCCTTGGACACGGATTGGTTTAGACGATCCAACAGGGAGAAACAGCATATCTCCACGTCCTAATAGTTTTTCCGCTCCACCAGTATCCAATATCGTCCGAGAGTCCGTTTGAGAGGAAACACTAAACGCGATTCTAGATGGTATATTTGCTTTAATTACCCCAGTAATAACGTCTACCGATGGACGTTGAGTTGCGATGATTAAATGAATACCAGCAGCACGGGCCATTTGAGCTAGTCTTGTTATTGCATCTTCCACGTCACTGGAAGCAACCATCATCAAGTCAGCAAGTTCATCAACAATGACAACAATAAATGGAAGTTCCGGCTCTTCTTCTCCAGCAGTTTGATTATATTTGCGGATATATTCATTATAACCTTGGATATTTCTTGTTCCTGTTTCAGAGAATAAATCATACCTTCTCTCCATTTCTGCTACAACTTTCTTCAATGCGCGAGATGCCTTTTGTGGATCCGTCACAACTGGTGCAAGTAAGTGAGGAATACCATTATATACATTCAGCTCCACTTTTTTCGGATCAATCATCATCATTTTCACTTCATGAGGTTTTGTCCGCATTAATAAAGCCGTGATAATGCCATTGATACATACACTTTTTCCGCTACCGGTAGATCCTGCAATGAGCAAGTGCGGCATCTTGTTCAATTCGGTCAAAATGGCATCTCCAGAAATATCTCTTCCTAAAGCGACGAGTAGTTTCGATGACTTATTTCCCCATGTATCTTCCATAACTTCACGTAAAGAAACCATAGCAATATCTTTATTAGGCACTTCAATCCCGACTGCTGATTTACCTGGAATCGGTGCTTCAATACGAATATCCTTAGCTGCTAGAGCAAGAGCGATATCATCATGCAAGCCAACAATTTTGCTCACCTTTACTCCTGCTTCAGGATAAATCTCGTACTTAGTGACAGCAGGGCCTACATTTACTTTCGTAACTTTTGCTCTAACTCCGAAACTTTGGAAAGTCTTCTCCAAAGTTCTTACAGTTGCCTGCACTTGAGATTTATCATATTGTTGACTCGTTTGTTCTGGTTCATTAAGAAGGTCTAATGAAGGTAAGATATATTCAGGATTTTCACTTTCCACCTGTGAAAGAGCTGGTTCATCAATTTCATCTTCTTCCGTCGGTTCAGAAGTCTCCTTCACAGCTGGTGGAGCTTGCTCCTCTTTATAAGCTATCTCTGTAAAATCATTGATAAATGGTTCATGATCAGGCGTTGCGTCTTCTATATGCGGTTCAACAGCCAATACAGCTTCATCTTTTTTCTCTTTCTTATTCTTATTAACCGTACGCTGCTTATCTCTCAAACTAGAAAAATGCTTTTTGAAAAATTCTAGACACTTGGAAACCAAATCTCCAAGTGAAACATCTGTAATGAATAATAAGCCAATAATAATCGAAAAGATGGAGACGATAATGGTACCAGTATAAGAAAACAGGAAATATGTAAGTGCAAATAATATGGCACCAACCATTCCACCCCCAGTTTGACTGGATGGAACTTGTCCACCAATATACGATAGGAAAGAATCCCAAGTCGAAGCTAAGACTGAAATATTTTGATTCTCTCCTATGATTGGTTCATATATTTGAACATGTGTGACAAGTAAGACACCAGCAAACAATATATAAAACCCGACCATTTTTCTTGTAAAGTAATTAGGATATTTTCTTTTTATCAACAGAACAATTCCAGTTACAAATAGAAATACTGATGCCACAAAATACCATATACCAAAGAAAAAATGGAAAAAGTGTTCCAACCAACCTGGAATAGCTCCTTCACTAATCGCACTTGCTCCACTTCCAAAAATAGCTAAAAAGATATATAACAGACCTAATAATTCATATTTTAATAGTTTTGAGCTTTTCGTTGACTTTTTTCTCTTGCGTTTTCTTTTTGCCAACTCCTTCACCCCACATTGCTTTACTGATTTATAAAACCCTTACCTCAAATTTGGTAAGGGCTTATCAATTATCTCTTCCTATTATAGCATACTTTGCCAATTGATTTCTCTACTAATTATCAGAGATTGAATGATTAATGAAGCGGACTTCCAGGTTGATAATTTTCATTCAAGTAATCGCTAGGGTTGGATGAAATCAGCTGTGCTAATCTATATTCACCATTCGGATATTTGTCAATACAGAACATCTTTCCTTCATGGGTAACATAAGAGCGTTCAGGTTTAACTTCATCTTTATTTGCATACACTTCTTCTAACATAAGAGGCGTATATAGGATCACTGTAACAACCCCTTTTCATCCTGTTTATTTTCTTTAATCAATTCATTGATTTTCGCCAGTGCTTCTTTTATGCCACCTACCTCATCAATGAGCCCATGGGAAACCGCTTCTTTGCCTATAACATTTGTTCCAATATCTCTCGTCAAGTTACCTTTGGCGAACATTAATTCTTTAAAGGTTTCTTCTTCTATTTTGGAGTGGTTGATAACAAATTGGATGACACGATCTTGCATTTTATCCAAGTATTCAAATGTTTGTGGCACACCTATTACCAATCCAGTCAATCGGACCGGGTGGATCGTCATTGTTGCTGTAGGTACAATAAAGCTGTAATTGGTTGCGACCGCGATTGGTACCCCAATGGAATGACCCCCACCAAGTACAACAGAAACAGTCGGCTTGGACAAGGAGGCAATCATTTCTGACAGTGCCAATCCAGCTTCGACATCCCCACCCACTGTATTCAATAATACAATTAACCCTTCAATCTTTGGGTTTTGTTCGATTGCTACAAGCTGAGGCAGCAAATGCTCATACTTCGTTGTTTTATTTTGTGGAGGCAGCTGCATATGACCTTCCACTTGACCTATAATCGTTAATACATGAATATTCGAATCTCCTGCTTGTGGGACATTTGTTTGACCGAGTGCTTGAATCTTTTCCACTAACGTATCTGATGGGTTATTTTGTTTTTCTCCTGGATTTTCTTCTTTATTCATTCATACACACCCTCCACCTTTTAATGATTATCATTAGTATGTTCATTGATTACATATCCATGTATAACTCCTCAAAGAAACTAAAAAAGGACGTATGACCTTTCAGGTCACAAGTCCTTATCGATAAATAGGGATTTCCTCACTTAAACTGAACGTGTCATGTAAAGCGTTGACAGCAGTCGCCAAATTATTCTCATGCACTAAGACCCAAATCGTCGTATGGCTGTCTGCGGCCTGTAAAATTTGAATATCTTTCCTTGCTAGAGCAGATACTACCTTGGCAAGTATCCCAGGCATCCCACTCATACCCGCTCCGACAGCAGCCACTTTGGCGCAATCTTCTGTCACCTCAGCGTGGATATTCAACTTTTTAAAGATTTGCTTAGCATGACTTAAAATGGACACCGGGAGGGTGAATGCGATTTGATTTGGTGATAGATTAACAAAATCGATTGAAATCCCATGAGCGGCTAATGCTTTAAATATTTCCGTCATAGAGTATGTTGGATTTGCCCTTTTACTAATTTTTACTTGAGCAATTCCGGCCAAATGAGCAATTCCTGTAATTGGCTTATCCTCGATTTTAGCACTTTTCTGTAATGCCCTCTTACTTGAGATTAATGTACCCTTAAATCGTTTCGAAGTAGAACGGACATGAAGAGGAAGTTTTGCTTGCATGGCAATTTCTACTGCCTGTGGATGAATAACTTTAGCTCCTTGATATGCTAAATTACATGTTTCTGTATACGTGCAGTTTGGTAAAACCCGTGCAGAACTCACAATCTTTGGATCGGCTGTCATAATGCCATCTACATCCGTGAATATTTCAGCCTTAACTGCTCCTGTGGCGACGGCCAATGCTGCAGCTGTTGTGTCACTGCCTCCCCTTCCTATCGTGGTGATATCACCACTTTCGGTTTCCCCTTGAAATCCTGCCACTACAATACAATCATGTGTATCTAAGGCCTGCAAGATCCGCTTAGGGTTTACACTTTTTATTTTTGCATTTGTATGAGTGTCTGATGTAATAATACCTGCTTGGGCACCCGTAAATGCTGCTGCGTTTACTCCTGCTTCTTTTAATTCATTTGCTACAACTACGGCGGAAATGATTTCACCACAAGATAATAGAAGATCCAGTTCACGATCAGAAGATTTAGTATGAGGATAGTTTACTAATCCAAGTAGAGAGTCTGTTGCATAAGGTGTTGGTTGTTTACCGAGGGCTGATACGACGACGATTACTTTATTTTGAGTTTCAAGTGCATTTTTCACGTGATAAATTACATGTTTACGTATTTTTTTGCTTTGTAAGGAGGTACCACCGAATTTTTGTACTACAATTTGCATTGACACACCTCTTTCGTTAAATAACGCAGCTATAATTACTTTTCGTCTATATGATGAATGTAATTATAGCTGCCGTTTCAGTTCTTTATAACCAATTGTTTTTAACTAATGAATGAGCAATCTGCACAGTGTTTAAGGCAGCACCTTTTACGAGATTGTCAGATACAATCCATAAGTGGAAACCGTTTGATTTATCAGGGTCTCTTCTGACACGTCCAACAAAGACTTCATCTTTATCCGCTGAAGATAACGGAGTAGGATATACTTGTTCAGCAGGACGATCCTCCAAGATTACACCTGGTGCAGTTTCTAGGACTTTCCAGAAATCTTCAACTCTAACATTATCTTTATCAATTTCAATATATACGCTTTCCGCATGTGAAGTGAATACCGGTAAACGAACACATGTCGCTGCAACAGATAAATCTTCATCATGCAAAATCTTTTTCGACTCGTTGATCATTTTCCATTCTTCTAGAGTGTATCCTCCCTCGGAGAACACATCGATTTGCGGAAGTGCGTTAAATGCAATTGGGTAATGCTTTGCCTCAGATTTTACTGGCAATATGTTTGCTTCCATTGCATCACCATTAAGATGTTGTGCTGTTTGCTCTTCCAATTCAGCAATCGCTTGATCCCCTGCACCCGATACAGCTTGATAAGTGGAAACAATGATTCTCGAGAGTCCAAATGCGTCTTTGATCGGTTTTAATGCTGCGACCATTTGAATGGTGGAGCAATTCGGGTTTGCTATGATTCCTTGGTGGCTCTCGATGTCTTGTTCATTCACTTCAGGAACAACAAGAGGTACATTTTCAGCCATTCTGAATGCACTCGTATTATCTACGACAACCGCTCCACGTTGTACTGCTTCGTGAGCCAAAGCTTTAGATACAGACCCGCCAGCAGAAAATAATGCAATATCAACCCCGGAAAAACTTTCAGGAGTAGCTTCCTCAATTACATAATCATTATTAGCAAATTGGACAGTTTTTCCCGCTGAACGTTTAGATGCTAAAACCTTCAATTCATTCACTGGGAATTCAGTCTTCTCTAATGTTTCTAAAATTTTTGTGCCTACAGCTCCAGTCGCCCCAACAACAGCTATATTATAAGCATTTTTTACTGCCATTTCTGGTTTCTCCCTTCAATTGTACAAATTATTATATTATTATATTATTAGCTGTTAATTATAACATTATTTTCAACCAAATGAAATAAGAACAGGTTGAATCTGTTGTTTTTTTACAGCATATTCAACTGTATCAATAAGGGATGGCCAGTCTGCAACAAGGGAATTTGGCTTCTTATAAGGATCATCTTGACCGAATGGAACAAAAAATATATTTTTTGTCGCCATTAACTTCATGAGATTCATCCCATTCAAACCCAAAGCATCATTGGTGGAAACTCCTAAAACGACAGGTGAATCATTTCTTAATGTTGATTTAGCAGCCATTAAAACCGCATTATCGGTATGAGCATTCGCAAATTTACTCATTGAATTTCCTGTTAGAGGAGCAATTACCATACAATCCAGAGGATTCTTCGGTCCGAATGGTTCTGCTTCGACAATCGTGGACACAACGGGATTTCCTGTAATATCTTCCAGCTTTTTAATTTTATCCTCAGCTTTTCCATGCACAGTATCTGTCACTTTTACTGCATCAGTTATGAACGGATATACTTCAGCCCCTTCTTCAACCAACCGGGTAAGTTCCTTAAACACAAATACATGGGAATGATGAGATCCCGTAACACCAAATCCAATTTTCATTCCTGACAGTGTCATGCCAATCTCCTTCCTTCTAAAATCTGTATGATTACATTTGCTAATATTTTTCCTGATGTCTTTGGTGCGACGACTCCTGGAAGACTCTTTGCCAATATTGCTTTAATCCCCCGTTTATTTGCAAATTCAAAATCAGTGCCGCCGGGTTTTGATGCTAAATCAATAATAACTGTGTGGGCAGGCAACTTCTCTATCGCTTCTTGCTTAATGACGAGAGCTGGTATGGTATTGATTAAGATATCACAATTATCCAGATGTTCCGTCAATTGGTCCAAAGGTATAGCATGAAGATTCATTTCTGTGATTCTTGCGAGGTCACTTAGATGATGGGAAGCTACACTAACCTTCGCACCAAGACTTGAAAATTTGTTAGCGATTGTATGACCGATCCTTCCAAAGCCGGTCACCACCACTTTTGAAGAATGTATCGTGTAATCTGTATGCTCAATCGCCATCATGATCGCACCTTCTGCTGTCGGTATGGAATTGTAGATTGCTACGTCATCCCGGTTGAGCAAGGGTACGAGTTCTAATCCAACTTGTTCCGTTACTTCGGTTAAATAAGGATTTGCCATACCTGTAAAAATGATTGCTGATTTATCTAATTGTTTAAACCAATCCTCAGTCAATTGAATTGGCCGATCAGAAAAAACAGCCTCTATATTACCGTATTCATCCGTACCAGTAATCGGTAAAATGACAACATCAAGATCAGCAGGCTGGATCTCATTAAAATCAGTCTGTTTTAAACCTGTAAAGCTTTGTTCTAATTTATCGTAGCCAACTAGAACAATGGAAACGTTTGGCAATGCTTGCATCTGGCGAATTAATTCCAGATAGCGGGCATCACCACCAATTACAGCAATGAGTTGCTCCATTATTGCCTCTAACCTCCAAACATGATTTTCTCTATATAGAATATGATGATAGTAGTTTAGAGTGATTCCCAACCAGTCAATAAATAAAAAAAGGCTGATATCTGCCGATATCAGCCTAATTAGTCGCTGAGACTATCCGATTCCACTACAATCATATCTTCTCCAATCACTTTGATATTTCTCCATCGGATTAAGACTTCATCACTTTCCTTTTTCAATCCGAACCATTTATAACTTGGTACGATGAAAGCTTCAATCTGTCCGGTTTGTTCATCGATTTCCAAATCCGATTGGCCAAGCACCCCTAGTTTAACTCCTTGATTCACATCAATAATTTCTTTTCCACTGATTTCCTTAAAGCGCATGTCCATGACCTCCTCATTAATTTTATGCTCTTGTTGAGTAATTCATGAACATTTATCACTAAATTAGCTGTACCAAGTGAAAGACATTAAAAAAGCGAGCCAAATATTAGGCTCGCTGTAAATATGTACATTATTAATTTTGATCAGATGCAATAATC
This sequence comes from Oceanobacillus luteolus, assembly GCF_042678205.1. NCBI lineage: Bacteria > Bacillati > Bacillota > Bacilli > Caryophanales > Bacillaceae > Oceanobacillus > Oceanobacillus luteolus. The sequence continues at coordinate 164,192 of NZ_JBHUDE010000040.1, read as the reverse complement.
GCTGTAGCTGGCTTTGTTAGAAACACCTTGTCGATTACAGAACGTATAGAACTTTGAGAAACCCGATCAATTTCTTGAATCATTTCATCCAAAGAACGATGTTTCCTTAACAGCAGCTCATTTCTGCCATTCCTGCTCATCCTGCTATTTGTGCTTTCCAAACTTAGTACAAGATTTCCCTTCAGTTGTTCCTTACTATTATGTAATTCTTTATCTGTAATCCCTTTTTCCGTAAGTTGTTCTATCGAATCGGTAATCGTCTGTTTTAATTTATTTAATTGATCGTTACCCGTACCAGCATAAATTGTCAGCAATCCTTGATCGAGATAAGAAGTATGGTAAGAGAATACAGAATAAGCAAGTCCTTGCTTTTCACGAACCTCTTGAAACAGTCGGGAACTCATGCTTCCACCTAATATATTGTTGAGTATAATCAAACTATATGTTGATGGATCATTAATTGGCAGGCCTTCATAGCCTAAACAAAAATGCGCTTGTTCTGTATCTTTCTTGCGATTAATTGAATCCGCAACAAATACAGGTACCGCTTTACTATCATGTTGTTCGGCACCAGAAAAAGATCCAAAATATCCATCGATGGTGTGTATAAATGAATCATCAACATTTCCTGCAACAGAAATAACAATATTTTCAGGGGTATAGTGGGAATGTGTATACTCCCTTAATAGTTCAGGATTGAATGTTTTTAATTGTTTTTCTGAACCTATGATAGGAAATCCTAATGGATGATCACCAAAGGCTGCTTGCGCTAAGATATCGTGAACAATATCATCTGGTGTATCCTCATACATTTTAATTTCTTCATAAACAACTTTTTTCTCCCGCTCCATTTCTTCTTCATCGAATTTGGAGTTGAAGAACATATCAGCCAATATCTCTAGAGCCAGCTCCTTATGGGTGTCGAGAACCTTTGCATAGAAGCAGGTATATTCCTTTGCAGTAAATGCATTAATCTGCCCGCCAATAGAATCAAAGGCCTCCGCAATATCCTGTGCAGTCCGTTTCTTTGTTCCCTTAAATAACATATGCTCGATGAAATGGGCGATACCGTTATTTTCTATATTTTCATTTCGTGAACCGGTCAGTATCCAAATTCCTATTGTGACTGAACGAACGGTAGGGATACTTTCCAACACAATTCTTAGCCCATTTTTACTTTGATGTTTTTGAATCAATATTACTCCCCCTATATATCCTCCTAATTATCTTTCCGTACTGAACAGCGTATCGAGCCTCCCTAATCGATAATCCTTCTCTTTAAGGAGTGTGATTAATTCGCCTAGCCCTTCAGCAATGACTGGTGTTGGATGCATTAAAATAATGGCACCAGGGTGAACTTTGTTGCTTACTCGATTTATCATAACAGAAACAGAAGGTTTCTTCCAATCTATCGTGTCTGTTGTCCAAAGAACAGTCTCCATTCCTTCCTCGGCAGCAACCTTCACAACCTGATCATTAAAGCTACCGCTAGGCGGGGTGAAATATAATGGAGTATCATCGAGAATGGCCGTAAGGATCTCATTTGTTTGTTTGATTTGCGTCTGTATTTCCGATAAATTTATTCTAGCCATATCTGGATGGTTGTATGCATGATTTCCGATCAAATGACCTTTCTCAGCAATCATCTTCACTAGGTCAGGATTTTCTCTTGCCCATTTTCCTTCTATAAAAAAGTTTGCTTTAACCTTATGTTCCTGAAGGGTATTTAAAATAGCGGGTATATGTTCACCGCCCCAAGAAACATTTATCATAAAAGAAACCATCATCTTCTCTGGATGTCCACGGTAAATAGGTGATGGACCTAGATCTGCTAATGTCACACTCGGTTCAATTTGGTCAAATACAAGTAAGTCCTCATCAAATACTCCAGTTTCCTTCATTTTTTCATAGGATTGTTCAACATTAATTTTCCTTCCGTTCCTGCCTGGTGTCTTTTTCCAGACACGGTCAATATATGGTTCGGAAGGGGCTTCGTAATATTGTTCATCGTCCGCCTTTTCAACGAGTTCTTCATATAATGCGTCAGCGCTTAACTGAACTACCGGCAGTACATTCCATTGAAAGTCTTGAGGTTCTATTCTGAAGGCAGAAACTATGATGAGAATAAATAATAGTAGATTGACATACTTTTTATATGTTTGCATAATACCTCCCCCTGCACTCAATTTATGCTGTAATGGGACAAGGTATGCAAACACTAAAAAAAGAAACTGAAATTAATCAATCAGCTTCTTTTTATCTTGGGTAGAAAACGGGATTTCTATCCCATTTTCCGTTTATTCTTGATTAGCTTTTTCTTTTCTTTCTTTTTCTTCAAGAAGAACTGCTTTTCTTGAAAGGTTTACACGACCTTGGTTATCAATTTCTTTGACCTTAACAAGAATTTCATCACCAATCGATACGACGTCTTCCACTTTGTTGGTCCGTTCAATTTGAAGCTCAGATATATGGACTAATCCATCTTTTCCTTTAAATAATTCAACGAAGGCGCCGAATTTCTCAATACGCTTCACCGTACCAAGATACATTTGTCCTACTTCAACTTCACGAACAATATCTTCAATAATCTTTTTAGCTTTATCGTTCATAGTCTGATCGGTAGAAGAGATATAAATTTTACCGTCTTGTTCAATGTCGATTTTAACTCCCGTTTCATCAATGATTTGATTGATTTGTTTTCCACTTGGTCCAATCACATCACGGATTTTATCAGGGTTGATGGACATGGTCATAATTTTAGGTGCAAATGGTGATAGTTCATGCTTAGGTTGAGATATCGTCTCAAGCATTGATTTTAAAATTTGCATACGGCCATTTTTCGCTTGTTCGAGTGCTTCTTCTAAAATTTGTTGAGATAATCCTTCAATTTTGATATCCATTTGGAGCGCAGTAATCCCTTTCTCGGTACCTGCTACCTTGAAGTCCATATCGCCAAGAGCGTCTTCCATCCCTTGAATATCTGTAAGAATTGTATAGTCATCTCCAGTTTTTACAAGGCCCATCGCGATTCCGGCAACTGGAGCTTTGATAGGTACACCTGCATCCATTAGTGCCAATGTGCTTGCGCAAATACTCGCTTGCGAACTGGATCCATTAGATTCAAGTACTTCAGATACAAGTCTAATCGTATACGGGAAGTCTTTTTCAGAAGGAATCACTTTTTCTAGTGCTCGTTCACCTAAAGCTCCGTGTCCGATTTCCCTTCTACCAGGACCACGCATTGGACCAGTTTCACCTACACTATACTGTGGGAAGTTGTAATGGTGCATAAATCGTTTTGATTCTTCCAAGTCCAACCCATCCAATATTTGCACGTCACCTAACGCACCTAAAGTACAAACACTTAATGCTTGTGTTTGACCACGTGTGAAAAGACCTGATCCGTGAGTACGTGGCAATATAGAAACACGACTGGAAAGTGGGCGAATCTCATTTGGTTTTCTTCCATCAGGACGAATTTTTTCTTGAGAAATTAGACGACGAACCTCTTCTTTTACCATTTCATCAAGAATACTTTTTGCTTGTTCAAGGGTCTCTGCTTCCGTCTCCTCATCATACTTCGCTAAAATTTCGTCCTTCACCGCTTTAATAGCATCTTCTCGTTCATGTTTTTCCTTCACTTGAATAGCTGCAGTAAGTTTCTCTTTTGCTTCTTTTTCAAGTTCCTTACTCAACTCTTCATTCAGTTCAAATAACTCCACTTCAGATTTTTCAATCGTCAATTTGGAAATGATTTCTTCCTGAAATGCTACTAAACGTTTGATTTCTTCATGTCCGAACATGATTGCTTCAAGCATCACTTCTTCTGATACTTCTTCAGCTCCTGCTTCAACCATGTTGACGGCATCTTTTGTTCCAGCAACTGTCAGTTCAATATCACTTTTTTCCTGTTGCTCAACAGTAGGGTTAATAATGAATTTCCCATCAACTCGTCCAACTTGCACTCCAGCAATCGGTTCTTTAAAAGGAATGTTGGATATACTTAATGCAATTGATGATCCAATCATAGCAGCAATTTCTGAAGAACAGTCTTGGTCTACACTCATTACTGTACTGATAACCTGTACTTCATTACGATACCCATCTGGAAACAGAGGACGGATTGGACGGTCGATGAGGCGAGATGCAAGAATAGCCTTTTCACTCGGTCTTCCTTCCCGTTTAATAAAACCACCTGGAATTTTACCAACCGCATATAATCGTTCTTCATAGTTCACTGTTAGAGGAAAGAAAGGTAAGTCCTTTGGTTCCTTTGAACTTGTAGCTACTGCAAGCACCGAAGTATCTCCATAGTGGATCATCGCCGCTCCACCAGCCTGTTTTGCAAGCTCTCCTATTTCTACTCTGAACGTAGAGCCTGAAATTTCTGTGGAAAAAATTTGTTTTTCTTCTGCCATCTAATATAGTGCTCCTTTCAATACAACATCATCTTTAATGTATTAAATCGGAAAATCATCCGCTTTCCTAAAAACAGTCATTCTTACTCTAGAATAAACGATAGTAGTATGAGAATCAAACTGTAAGTCTATTCATGAGCCATCCATCAACTAATTTTAATTAAAAGAAAAAGCAGGATTTCTCCTGCTTTCTCTAAAAATATTATCGACGTAGACCAAGTTTTTGAATTAAATCGCGGTAACGTGTAACATCTTTGTTACGTAGGTAGTTTAATAGGTTACGACGTTTACCAACCATTTTAAACAGACCGCGGCGTGAGTGATGATCTTTCTTATGAACACGAAGATGCTCATTCAGTAGATTGATTTCTTCTGTAAGTACAGCAATTTGTACTTCAGGAGAACCAGTATCAGTTTCGTGAACTTTAAATTCATTGATCAGTTCATTTTTACGTTCTTGTGAAATCGCCATTGGGTCCACCTCCTATATCTTAAAATTAACCCCAGTCACCTAGCAATCGTCGGAGTTACGATTTGCCAAGAGATGGTTTATCTTTATCAGTATATCTTTCCTCGACAAAAAAATCAAGGTTTACACTTAAAAATAATTAGTGGAAATAATTTCGAATGTCAACTTCATCACGGGCTAGTTGTTCGATTAAGCTTTCAGCATCCGGGAACACCTGTTCCTCACGGATAAATTTATGCCATTCTATTTGTAATTCTTCCCCATATAAGTCGTTATTATAATCAAAGATATTCACTTCAACTGATAAATTACCTTGATCCTCTTTGAATGTCGGGTTTGTCCCGATACTTGCCATACCTTCATACACAGCGTTTTTATAAATGACTCTTACAGCATATATACCGATTTTAGGAAGTAAAGCATCTTCAACTATTCTTAGGTTTGCAGTAGGATACCCAAGATCTCTTCCTCGTTGTGCTCCACGTATCACGACGCTTGTGTACTTCAATGGCCTTTTGAGCAATTTATTAACTGTTTCAACATTTCCTTGTTTCAACAGTTCTCTGATACGTGTTGAACTCACCTTCTCGTCATCCAAGGTAACTTTATCGATAACAGTATAGTCAAATTTACCACGGGTATAGTCGGAAATATTCGTCATATTCCCTGACCCTTTATGTCCAAAACTATAATCAAAACCTGCTACAAGGTGTTTTATGTTCAAACCGATAATAAAATGATCGATAAATTCTTGCGGACTTAGCCCAGATAGTTCTTTATTAAACTCGATTATATATAATCTGTCCACATTCATCTTTTGCAGAATTTCTTGCTTTTCTCGCAAAGGTGTAATGTATTGCACATGTCTTGTTCCTTTTTTCAAGACAACCGATGGATGTGGGTGAAAAGTTATCACAGCACTTTCCATGCCGTTTTCTTGCGCGACTTGTACAGCTTTACCAATGACTTGCTGATGTCCTTTATGTATACCGTCAAAAAAACCTATGGCACATACGGTTTCGGGCATATCATCCACTTCAAAATGATGTGGATAAGTCAACTCGAATGTTCTCACGTCAATTCACCTACTTTTTATAAAGCTTTAAAGATCCGGACCGGTTTTATTTCATGCTCATTCTTTTCATGCAGTTGATAAATAGCTAACAATTCATCTTGATGCATCATAAGAAATGGATTGCTCTCCGGAATCTTATCTGGCATCGGTAACTTTTGTCCATATGAAATCTTTTGTTTTATATATTCATCCACTTCAATTTGTGATAAGTGATTCAATCCTGACACAATCGGCTGCAATAATTTTTGGAGTTTATCTTCCTCCTGAGCCTGATGGATATCATCGAATGTGTATGAACCGTCTTTATCGAAGCTTCCGGTTTTAATTCTTTCAAGAAAAGACATATGTGCGGGAAAACCGAGTTTTTTTCCGATATCAACACAAAGCGTTCTGATATAAGTTCCCTTTGAACATGTTACCTGAAATTTGATACTATGGTCCTCTTCATTAACCATTAATCGATCAATCGAATAAATATGGATGGTCCTTTTTGGACGTTCGACCGATTCGTTGGCTCGCGCATATTCATATAATTTCTTTCCATTCACTTTTACTGCAGAATACATTGGCGGGATTTGTATTGTGTCACCAAGGAATGATTGAAGCACTTTGTCGATCTGTTCTAGAGAAGGCATGGAATTTACTTCCGCTGTCTCTACTACTTCCCCATAGCTGTCTTCCGTTTCCGTTGTTTTGCCAAGTTGCACTTCTGCGATATATACCTTTTTCGTATCCATTAAATAAGGCACAATTTTAGTAGCTTGACCAATACAAATAGGAAGGACCCCTTCTACTTCAGGGTCTAAAGTTCCGGTATGGCCGACTTTTTTAGTTTTAAAGATTTTGCGTATTTTCATAACGCAATCATGGGAAGTCCAACCTCTTGGCTTCCATAATGGAAGGATTCCATCCATTTTATTCACTCCCATAACTCATATAAATAAAAAAGGGCAATGAAAAGTTCTGACTCTTCAAATCGAATAGTTGATCCTCATCTAAAACCATCTTTTAGGTGAGGACCAATCCATTTCGCAGTCTCTGCTTGAGAAAATAAGAACGAGGAGTCAGAATCTCCATTATTTATTCAGATCCCTGAGAATGGTTTCAATCCGGTTCCCATATTCATATGCTTCATCAAATTCAAAAAGGAGCTCAGGAGTTTTTCTGAGACGGATTCTTTTACCAATCTCCGAACGGATAAATCCCTTAGCTTTCGTGAGCCCAAGAAGTGTTTCTTGTTTCTCTTTATCCGTCCCTAATACTGAGATATAAATGGTTGCTTGTTGTAAGTCACCAGTAACTTCTACATCAGTCACCGTAACAAATCCAACTCTAGGATCTTTTATTTTTGCTGTTAAAATCTCGCCCAGTTCTTTCTTCATTTGTTCGGCAACACGATTGGCACGTAATTCAGACATGTTATCACCTCATTAGTGAATCATTTAATTATTTGAAGAGTTATAGTTTATCAACGGTAGTTATAGTGCGCTCCAGTTCTGGAAATTGATCTACAATCCTCAATACTTGTTGAATCACCTTCTCAGCATGATTCGAATTGGATGAGATAGTCACGATTCCGAACTTTGTCCGTTGCCATAAATCTTGATAATCTAATTCAGCTACAGCCACATTATGATCATTCGTCAATTTGGCAAACAATCTCTTCAAGATGGAACGCTTATCCTTCAGCGAATTCCCATCATAGAAAAAACATTCTACTTCAGCGTATAAAATCATGTACGTTTGATTTCCTCCATAATAAACGCTTCGATGATATCTCCTTCTTTGATATCGTTAAAGTTAGTGATTGTAATTCCACATTCATAGTTCTGTGCCACTTCTCGGACATCATCTTTAAATCGTTTCAATGCTTCGATTTCACCTTCAAATAAGACTACTCCGTTACGGATAATCCGAACACCGGCATCTCTTGTGATTTTACCATCGGTCACATAACTTCCAGCAATTGTACCGATACGAGATACCTTAAATGTTTCACGAACTTCCGCTTGTCCGATTACTTTCTCCTCATACTCTGGATCAAGCATTCCTTTCATCGCTGCTTCTATCTCTTCAATGGCTTTATAAATTACACGATGCAATCTCACATCAACTTTTTCTCTTTCTGCAGCGTTTCTTGCATTCACATCTGGTCTAACGTTGAATCCTATAATGATGGCATTTGATGCTGATGCCAAAATAATATCGGATTCTGTTATTGCTCCAACTCCAGTATGGATAATTTTAACTTTAACACCTTCCACCTCGATCTTCTTCAGGGATGAGGAAAGTGCTTCTGCAGATCCTTGTACATCTGCTTTAATGATAATATTTAAATCCTTCATATCACCTTGTTTGATTTGTTCGAACAAATCATCAAGACTGACTTTCGATTGGGCACCACGATTTTCAACAATGAATTTTTGTTGACGAGCTTCCCCAATTTGTCTTGCTTTTTTCTCATCTTCAAATACGAGGAATTGATCTCCGGCTTGTGGAACATCATTCAATCCTGTAATTTCAACAGGAGTAGATGGTCCTGCCACTTCTACACGGTTACCCTCATCATTAACCATTGCTCTTACACGGCCGTATGTGTTTCCAACTACGAGTGCGTCCCCAACATGCAGCGTTCCATTTTGTACAAGTAGCGTAGCAACTGGCCCTTTACCTTTATCAAGCTCTGCGTCAATAACAGTACCAGATGCATTGGCATCAGGATTCGCCTTCAATTCTTCCACTTCAGCAACAAGTAATACCATTTCAAGGAGGTCATCGATTCCATCGTGCTTGATTGCCGAGATATTAACAAATATTGTATCTCCACCCCAGTCCTCAGGTATCAACTCATATTCCGTCAATTCTTGCATGACTCGGTCTGGATTCGCTGTTTCTTTATCCATTTTATTCACAGCAACGATAATTGGAACCTCTGCAGCCTTCGCGTGATTAATTGCTTCAACGGTTTGAGGCATGACTCCATCATCCGCTGCAACAACTAAGATAGCAATATCCGTTACTTGTGCACCACGTGAACGCATGCTTGTGAAAGCTGCGTGTCCAGGTGTATCAAGGAATGTGATTTTCTTATCATTTACTTCAACTTGATAAGCTCCGATATGCTGAGTAATTCCCCCAGCTTCTCCTGCAGTTACCTTTGTTTGACGGATAGAATCTAAGGTCGTAGTTTTACCATGGTCAACGTGTCCCATAATAGTAACGACAGCTGGCCTTTCTTTTAGATCCTCTTCTTTTTCTTCTACTTTATACTTTTCAAAATCAGTATCTTCTAACACAATTTCTTTCTCGACTTCCACACCATATTCACTGCAGATCAATTCAATGGTATCGTCGTCCAAGTCCTGGTTTTTCGTAGCCATTACTCCCATGAACATGAGCTTTTTAATGATTTCAGATTCTTTCTTATGCAGCTTGCTTGCAAGATCACTTACAGTTAAAGTGCTGCTATATGTGATTTTGTCAGGTGTTAAATCAGGTGCAGGTTGAACTTGTTGCTGTCTGCCTCTCTGATTACCTTTTCTTCTCTTTTGATTATGATTTCGATTTCTGTTGTTGTTAGGTTTACTTTGCTTGTTTTGCTCTTTTTTCCCTGTCATTTGTTGGCTCCCTTTATTAATTTGTTTCTTCTCAGAAGACTTAGGCCGTTCAGATTTAGCCTGATTGGATTGTGAATTACTCTTCTGTTTAGTTTCTCCTTGGCTTTCTTGCGGGTTAAATTTTTTATCGAGTAACTTTATTGTATTCTCTGAAATTGTAGACATATGATTTGTTACTTCAACTTCCATATCTTTCAGATGGTTTATTACTTGTTTACTCGTCAAGTTATTCTTTTTGGCATATTCATATACACGCATTTTAGTCATACATTCACCCCCGAAATTGATTACCCAAAGAACGATTTAATTTTCTTTGCAAATCCTGCATCAAGAATAGCGATCGCAACCCTCTGGGATTTGCCTATTGCATGGGCTATTGTTTCCCGATCCTCATCCACAATGATATATGGAACCTTATAATAGGTGCATTTATCCGTTAATTTCTTTTTCGTTTGCTCACCGGTGTCTTTTGCAAGGATGACTAGCTTTGCTTTTTGACTTCGTACATCTCTTAATATTGCATCTTCACCAGTGGAACACTTGCCCGCTCGGAAGGCAAGTCCGAGTAGATTCAAATAATTTTTCATTCATTTGTCCCCACAAGTTTCCTTAACTCTTCATAGATTACTGGGTCAATTTCTGTGTTCAACACACGGGATAGGACGTTCGTTTTTTCTGCCTTATCAATTACTTCTAAACTTCCAGTCAAATAAGCACCCCGTCCGTTTTTCTTACCTGTCGGATCGACAAAAACTTCCCCTTCTTTATTGCGTACGATGCGGATCAATTCTTTCTTCGGCCGCATTTCACCTGTAACGACGCATTTTCTTTCTGGAATCTTACGTTTTGTTGCCATATTCTTTCCCCCTATTCAAATAAATCATTATCATTCATTGAATAAGTTTCGTCTTCCACGGTGTTATCTGTTTCTTCTGTTAATAGCCCTTGATTTCTAGCTTCCGTTTCACTCTTAATATCGATTTTCCAACCGGTTAATTTTGCAGCTAATCTCGCATTTTGGCCACGTTTACCAATAGCCAATGAAAGCTGGTAATCAGGTACGATCACCGTTGTCGCTTTTTCTTCTTCATTCACGATCACTTCAATTACCTTAGAAGGGCTAAGTGCGTTAGAGACATATACAACAGGATCTTCATCCCATTCCACGATGTCGATTTTCTCACCTTTCAATTCATCTACGATTGCTTGGACTCGCTGACCTCTTGGTCCGACACATGATCCAACTGCATCTACGTCCGGATTATCTGCATAAACTGAGATTTTCGAACGGTCACCAGCTTCTCTTGCAACCGATTTGATCTCTACTACTCCATCGTAAATTTCAGGGACTTCCATTTCAAATAGACGTTTTAAAAGTCCAGGATGCGATCTAGAAATATAAATCTGTGGACCTTTGCTTGTATTTTCAACCTTTGTGACATAAACTTTGATTCGATCATGGATATTGTATTCTTCTGTAGGCATTTGTTCAGCTTCAGCAAGTTTTGCTTCAATTTTACCTAAATTAATGTAAACGAATCTTGGGTCTTTACGTTGGATAATGCCTGTCATTACGTCATCTTCCCGATCAACGTATTCTGAATAGATCACACCGCGTTCAGCTTCTCTTACTCTTTGAGTTACAACTTGTTTAGCTGCTTGAGCGGCAATACGTCCAAAGTCCTTCGGTGTCACTTCAACCTCAATTACATCGTCAATTTCATAATTGGGGTCAATTTGTTTCGCTTCTGAAAGTGAAATCTCTTGTTGTGTATCCTCCACTTCATCGACAATTGTCTTTCTGGAGAATACCTTCATTGTTCCTTTTTCTTCATTAAGCTCTACGCGCACATTAGTGGCAGACTTAAAGTTTTTCTTATAGGCTGAAATTAAAGCAGCTTCAAGAGCTTCTATCAATATTTCCTTCTCAATGCCTTTTTCCTCTGCCAAAAATTCAATTGCATCAAACAACTGACTACTCACTTCATAATCCCCCTTATTAGAACATTACAGCTAATCTTGCTTTAGCTATTTTTTCATATGGTATGTCAATCTGTTTTTTCATTGTCTTCACTTTGTATTCAATGGTGAGCACATCATCTTCAAGTTTTTTTAAAATGCCCTCGTACGATTTCTCACCATTAATTGGTTCATACAACGTTACATAGACGTTTTTACCGACACTGTCAGCAATATCCTGTTTTGTTTTTAATGGCCTTTCAGCACCAGGTGAAGAAACTTCGAGAAAATAGGCCTCTTTAATCGGATCAGTTGCATCAAGCTTTTCACTGAGTTTTTCCGACACCATCCCACACTCTGTGATATCTACACCACCTGGTTTATCAATAAACACACGAAGGAACCAGTTTTTACCTTCCTTCACATATTCAATATCAACTAATTCCAAGTCATTTTCTACTAAAATTGGTTTAACAAGTTCTTCTGTTGTTTCAATTACTTTTGAACCCATCGTCATCCTCCTTCTACAAGCCTATATTCCTTATTATGTACAAGTTTAATCTTTTTCATATTTAAAGTGACAATATAAAACCCTAGCCTAATATAAAGGGGCTAGGGACAAAAATTAAAGAATAAGTTCTTAAGAAGAAGGAGTGGGTTATCACCCACTCCTTAAACGTTCAATCGATACTTTCCGAAAATTAGTATACCATAGGTAAAATATGTTTGCAAGTAGTCTACTGGAATATGTTAAAACAGAGATAATTGGTTCTTCTCTTCCATACCCTCCAAAGCACCATGCTGTTCTAGATACTCTAACACTGATTTTCCAATCCTGCTACGTTCCTGTAAATCTTCCTTGGATAAAAATTCTCCATCTTTTCTTGCTTCAACTATATTTAATGCAGCGTTTGTTCCAAGTCCATCTACAGCATTAAACGGAGGAAGAAGCGAGTCACCATCTACGATAAACTCAGTAGCACTTGAGCGGTACAAATCAACTTTTTGGAAAGAGAATCCACGTTCACACATTTCCAAAGCAACTTCTAACACGGTTAGAAGTGACTTTTCTTTAGGTGAAGCATCATTTCCTTTTACGGTTATGGATTCGATTCGTTGTCTAAGTGCTGCCGAACCTTTTATCATCGTATCAAGTTCAAAGTCGCTTGCCCTAACTGTGAAGTAAGCGGCGTAGAAAAGAATTGGATGATGTACCTTGAAGTACGCAATCCGGATCGCCATCAAAACATATGCAGCTGCGTGGGCTTTCGGGAACATATATTTAATCTTTTTACAGGACTCAACGTACCAATTCGGCACATCGTTCTTTCTCATTTCTTCAATCCATTCATCCTTGAGTCCTCTGCCTTTACGTACGGACTCCATGATGGTAAATGCTAAAGCTGGTTCTAACCCTTTTTGCATTAAATAAACCATAATGTCGTCACGACAACCAATTACATCTGACAACTCACATATACCATCATTAATCAATTCTTGCGCATTCCCTAACCATACATCGGTACCATGCGATAGACCTGAGATAATCAGAAGTTCCGCGAATGTGCTAGGTTTCGTATCTTCCAGCATTTGCCTTACGAACTTCGTACCGAATTCAGGCACCCCTAAAGTTCCTGTTTTACAATTGATTTGTTCTGGAGTCACTCCTAAAGATTCTGTACCCGAGAATATTTTCATCACTTCGGGATCATCTGTCGGAATGTCTTTTGGATCGATACCACTGAGGTCTTGAAGCATACGAATTACGGTCGGATCATCATGTCCCAGAATATCAAGCTTCAACAGATTCTCATCAATAGAGTGGAAGTCAAAGTGAGTTGTCTTCCATTCACTTTTTCTATCATCAGCTGGATACTGGATTGGAGTAAAATCATATATTTCCTTATCGTCAGGTACAACAATGATTCCTCCCGGATGTTGCCCAGTTGTCCGTTTTACACCGGTACAGCCCTGAACAAGCCTGTCAATCTCTGCCCGTTTAATTTTTAGATTATTATCATTCGCATAACCTTTCACATATCCATAAGCTGTTTTTTCTGCAACGGTACCGATTGTTCCCGCACGATAAACATAGTCTTCTCCAAACAGCTCTTTTGTATAGTTATGCGCCCTTGGTTGATAGATACCGGAGAAGTTCAAATCAATATCAGGCACTTTGTCTCCTTTAAAACCTAAGAAGGTTTCAAACGGGATATCTTGTCCGTCTTTAGCTAAATTTTCTCCGCATTCTGGACATGCTTTATCAGGTAAATCAAACCCACTCGCATAGGATCCATCGGTAATAAACTCATGATACTGACACGAAGGACATATATAGTGTGGCACTAATGGGTTTACTTCTGTAATTTCTGTCATCGTGGCAACGAAAGAAGAACCAACGGAACCACGTGAACCTACAAGATAACCATCATCCAATGATTTTTTCACCAGTTTATGGGAAATCAAGTAGATAACCGCAAATCCATTACCGATAATACTGTCTAATTCTTTCTCTAAGCGGTCTGTTACTATCTTTGGTAAATCTTCACCATAGATTTCCTTCGCTTTTGTATAACATAACTCCCTCATCTCTTCTTCAGCGCCTTCAATCGTCGGTGCAAATAATCCATCTTTTATTGGAGAGACATTTTCAAGGCGATCAGCTAATTCTTGAGTGTTGCTCACTACAATTTCATAGGCTTTCTCTTTACCAAGGAATGTAAAACAATTTAACATTTCATCCGTTGTCCGGAACGGAGTATTTGGCAATGAATGTCTGTTTAATGGGTTTCCAGCCTGTGAACGGATTAAAATTTGACGATATTGCTGGTCATTTTCATTCAAATAATGGACATTACCAGTTGCCACTACAGGCTTATTCAATCTACTTCCTAAATTTACAAGCTTTTTAATAATATCTATGATTTGTGCTTCATTTTGAACCAATTCTTTTTCAATTAAATGTGTGAAGTTCTCAGGTGGCTGCACTTCAATGTAATCGTAAAACTCGGCTACCTTTTCCGCTTCATCCTCAGATTTTTGCATCATTGTTTCGAAAACCTCGCCTTGGTCACAAGCAGTACCAATCAGTAATCCTTCACGATGACTTTCTAAAACAGAACGCGGGATACGCGGTACTCGATAGAAATAATTAATATGTGCATAAGAAACAAGCTTATATAAGTTTTTAAGACCTGTGTCATTTTGAGCGATAATTGTACAATGGAACGGACGCGAACGTTGGTAGGCATCTCCCTCACCCATATGATCATTTAACTTATTGTGGTTCGTTATACCTTGTTCAAGCAATTTATTTACTAATTTCCATGTCAAATATCCAGTTGCTTCAGCGTCATAAATTGCACGGTGATGTTGCGTCAATTCGATATCCAAATGCTTACATAATGTATTTAGACGGTGATTTTTCAATTGTGGAAGTAGAAATCTTGCAAGTTCTAATGTATCAATAACAGGATTTTCCACTTTCCCTAGTCCGATTTTCTCGAATCCCTGGTTAATGAATCCAATATCAAATGTTGCGTTATGGGCCACTAAAATATCTTCGCCCATCCATGTGTGGAAATCTTTTAAGACGTCGTCAACTTCTGGTGCGTCTTGGACCATTTCATCCGTAATGCCGGTCAGATTAATTGTTGTTTCTGATAGGGCATGATGGGGATTCGCAAAAGATTCGAAACGATCGACAATCTCACCTTGCTGTATCCTGACGGCAGCCAGCTCAATAATCGTATCGTATACAGCTGAAAGTCCTGTTGTCTCTACGTCAAAGACTACAAAGCTTGCTTCCTCCAATTCAATATCTTTCGGATTGTATGCAATAGGCACACCATCATCCACTAAGTTTGCTTCCACACCGTATATCACTTTTATACCGTGTTTTTTACTTGCTGCATAAGCTTCAGGAAAGCCTTGTACACCAGCGTGGTCTGTAATTGCCACAGCTTTATGTCCCCAATTTGCAGCTTGAGCAACTAATGCACTTGGCGATACAACCGCATCCATTTGACTCATCGTAGTATGGGCATGAAATTCCACCCTTTTTTCATCTTCGGGTGCAGTATCTTCCCGCTCTTTCACTTCTACTTGTTGAATATCATTCGCCATCATAGCTAATTCATTGGAGTACATATCTGTTTGAATGCTTCCTCGAGCCTTTATCCACATTCCCTTCTTGGCAGCTTTGAACTTTTCTGCATCTTCTTCCCCACGCGAGAACATTTTAATCTCTAGGGAATCGGTATAATCTGTCGCTTTCAAGATAAGCAGGCTTCTACCTGACCTCAGTTCTCTTATTTCACAGGAGAAGACATATCCTTGTATGGTAACTTTTCTTTCCTCGTCCTGAATATCTTCCATCGCCATAGGTTCATCAGGGATACGGTATCCAAGCAACAGAGGTTTATTTTCATCCTCTACACGGGCTTGATCACGTTTCTCCTTTTCTTTCACCGTTTTCATGACGATTTGTTTATCTTCCTGAGCAGTCTGCTCTCTAAACCGTTCAATTTCCACTAAGTTATTGTCCACTTTCAATTCAAGCAGCAAATGAGGAGCACCAATACTTGAGAAATATTCTTTCATCGCATCACTTAAACGGTTTTTTAAAGCCTGTGCTTCTGCTTCGTTTCTAACAGTTAACATAATCTTATTATTGTTTACTTCCGGTTTTTGTTGGGCGACTAACTCTCTATACGCAGGCGATAGTGGAGGTAGGTTTTGTAGAAAATCTTTCCAATAGCTTGTAAAATTATCTTCCGTTATATTTGTATTTCCAGTTTCTATCGTTAGATTCACTTTTGCGATATCTTGGAAAGCTTCGGTTAGTTTCAAACGGAAAACTTCATATACTTGAAAAGGAAGGATAGAATCTAAATATATATTAAAATGCCAGGCTCTAGTATTTTTTATC
Source organism: Oceanobacillus luteolus (assembly GCF_042678205.1). Taxonomy (NCBI): domain Bacteria; kingdom Bacillati; phylum Bacillota; class Bacilli; order Caryophanales; family Bacillaceae; genus Oceanobacillus; species Oceanobacillus luteolus. The sequence continues at coordinate 147,724 of NZ_JBHUDE010000040.1, read as the reverse complement.
ACTACTAATTTATTTAAAAAACTATTTGAAAAATGATCCATCATATCTTGAGGCATGTCTATCTGCTCAAGTAGGATATTCATTTTCTCACGTTTGGATAAATCCATTACTTCTCCTCCCCTTTGATAATAGTCCATTCTATATAATAAAAAGTAACACTTCTTCAGCGAGGTTTTGCATAGCCCACTAATGCGTAATAAAACCCTTGCTCTCTATTATAAGACAAGGGTTTCTGATTTTGTACCTTTTTAATTGAATTTGTCGTTTTGTGGGTTTTGCTTTGAACTTTCTATTGGAAGTATCGCCTTGTGGGGCCTCACCAATGCCTCTCATCCTCCAGGCGTCTTTGGTGTTTCGGGGCTTTTCCGAAATGTAACAATAGCCAAATTTAAATAATGCGATAACCATTCACTTATAAACTTTTTAAAACAAACTCTAGAATACATAGTCACTTTATATCAAATAAAATTCAATCATATTAATAATAGAATAACTGTGAGCAGTCCAAATACCTCGAGACTCCTGCGGGAGCAGAGGCCTAATGGAACCCACAGAGCGCTTGCGCTCGAAGAGGCTCCCCAGCCGCCCGCGGAAAGCGAGAGGTATTTGGACTGCGGACTGTGATAGAACCAATTACAAGAATAGGCGTTGGATGTCATTCCATGTTACGACAAGCATGAGTAGCATGAGGAATGCAAAGCCTACGAAGTGGAAAAGTCCTTCTTTTTCAGGTGGGACTGGTTTGCCACGTAATAATTCAATTCCCACAAACAATAATCTTCCACCATCAAGCGCCGGTAGAGGCACCAAGTTGATGACCCCTAAGTTTACACTAAGCATTGCTGTCCATAGTAAGAAATTCCAAAAGCCGGTTTGAACTATTTGATCAGTTGCATCATAAATCCCAACTGGACCTGATAATAATTCAATTGAAACCTGCCCTGTAACTAACATCATTAAATTTGTGAGTATTAGTTTTGTGGTATCGAAAGTACGTTCAAACCCATTTGTAATTGTACCAATGACAGACTTTTCATATGCAGGATATACACCTAGCTGTCCTATTTGAATCGGCTCACCAACTTCGTTTACCGATTCAACTTCATTCGGAATGACTACAATCTGCTCTTCTTGACTGTCTCGTAAAACGGTCATTTGCAATTCTGTAGATGGATTTTCCCGAATGATGGAAGTAAATTCCTCCCAAGTTGAAATAGGAGTATCATCAATACGGACAACTTCATCTCCAGTTACAAAACCCGCTTCATCTGCCGGGGAATCCTCAATAATTTCTCCCATTCGAGCTTCTTCCACCTGTGTCCCTTGAACAATACCAAGAATGATAAAAATAAAGATCGCAAGCAAGAAATTCATCATTGGACCCGCAAATAATTGCATTGCCCGCTGTCCAGGTGATTTGGAAGCGAATTGTCTGTTGTACGGAGCTATTTGAGTTTCTCGCTCATCCATAATAAAGAAAGCTTTTTCGTCCACCTGGAATGTAAGCTTCGTATCTTCATCATCAAGTTCATATCCCTCGATGATCAATTCATGATCCAAATCCACCCGTTCAACTTCAATAACTCTTGCGTGTGGATGCTTATCCTTATTATTTACAATAATCTTGTCTATTTTATTGTTCTCATTAAACTCAATTCCAATATGATGTCCAGGTTTTAATTCAATAATTTCAGGGTCTTCACCTGCAACACGCACATATCCACCTGCTGGAATGAGTCGTATGGTATACAATGTTTCATTTCTCGTAAAAGAAAAGACTTTAGGACCAAATCCGATTGCAAACTCACGAGCCAACATTCCGGCCCGTTTGGCAAAAATCAAGTGTCCCCATTCATGGACAAACACAAGCAGGCCAAACATAAAAATAAATGCGATAACTGTGGTCAAATGAAGCACCTCTCTCAATCTAAAATCTATTTCTTACTTCTTCAACTTACTCTATACTTTAATTGCATTTTTTTCATCTAAATGAATTGGATTAAATGTAAGAAAGGCAGAACAAAAAGCAGGCTATCGAAACGATCTAATATACCACCGTGTCCTGGCAGTAGTTTACCGGAGTCTTTCACTCCATAATTCCGTTTAAACGCAGATTCCACTAAGTCACCAACTTGTCCTACTATCGAGGCGAAAATTGATACGATGATGACAATAACTAGTGAATGGGGAAATGGCTGTATCAAATGGAAAATAACTGCAACTATTACAGCAGCAAGGATACCACCAATTGCACCCTCTACCGTTTTGTTCGGACTAATGTCTGGCCAAAGTTTCCTTTTCCCCAATGCCCTACCTACAAAATATGCACCTGTATCTGTTGCCCATATAATAAAAAATGCAAATAGAATATTGCTGAAGCCTTGTGTTCCCAGTCTTGTCTCAACCAAGAAATAAAAGCCTATTCCAACATATAATGTTGTCAACAGAACAAATCCTGCTTCATCAAACGTGAATTTATTGCGGACTAATACAGTATAAGCGAGTAGAAATAAAATAATGACAGTATATATGTCAGTTATCGATAGAAAACCTATTGGAAATATAGCTGACTGGTCCGGTAAAAGGATAAGCCATAATCCTATCATCCCTATAAGTCCCGGAATAGAAACGAGCGGGATGTGTCTCATCCGGAGCAGCTCCATTAATCCTATCGTTGCAATCAAATAAATAAATAGTGTGAACGGCAGGTCTCCAATGATTACAATTGGCAGGAATACAATTAATGCTAGTATTGCAGTTATAATGCGTTGCTTCATATACCTTTCATCACCTTAAATACCTCCGTAACGTCGTTTCCTTTTTTGATAATCCTGTATAGCTTCGTTAAATATATTTTCATCCATATCAGGCCAAAGTACATCCGTGAACCAAAATTCACTATATGCCAATTGCCAAAGCAAGAAATTGCTTAATCGTTTCTCGCCACTTGTACGTATTAGTAAATCTGGATCAGATAAACCATCCGTGTAAAGATATTTTGAAAACATTTCCTCATTTAATGAATCAAGTGTAACTTTGTTTCCATAAATATCGTCCATTATTTGTTTAATTGCTTGCATTATTTCGTATCTGCTACCGTAATTCAAGGCGAAATTCAGCAAAAGACCATCATTATCTTTTGTTTTGTTTTTTGCATATTGTACTGCTTTCTGTGTATGTGCAGGGAGTGCGTCGAAATCTCCAATCGTTTCCACACGAACGTTATTTTCCATCAACTCAGGAAGATAAACATGTAGAAATTCTTTTGGTAACTTCATGATGAAGTCGATTTCTGATTTGGGGCGATTCCAATTTTCTGTGGAAAAGGCATACAAAGTTAATATTTTAACCTTTGATTGATTTGCAGCCCGAACGACTTTCATGACTGCTTTCACACCTTCTTTATGCCCAGCTACCCTAGGTAATCCGCGTTGCTCTGCCCAACGTCCATTTCCATCCATTATAATGGCTACATGGTTTGGGACATTATCGGAAAAACTCACCATTGGGTTTCTTTGCTGCTTGCTTTTAATAAAAGGTATTTTCATAGACATCTCAGGTCCTCCGAATTTCTTGATTTCGTCATATCCTTTTAGATGCATAATGTAAAGGAAAGAAAAGACATTTCATATTTTGAACTTTATTTACCAATTATATGCGAGTATAGCCTATTTCATTATTCATATCAGAAAGAAGCGTTTCGATATATTATGTAAATCATTCTCATTATAACGGTTTACTCATAAGAATACAAAAGCCCCCTTTATCAAAAGAGGGCTATTTCAAATTTTACACGTTTTGCAACTAATAATAAAGTGTTATTGCGTTAAACTTCCATTATTTCTTTTTCTTTTTCTTTTGCAAGCTGTTCAATTTTTCCGATGAACTGATCGGTTTCTTTTTGCACATCATCTTGTAGTTTACGTAGTTCATCTTCGGTAATCTCAGATTGCTTTTCTAAAGCTTTTAATTGGTCATTTGCATCTCTGCGAATATTTCGAACTTGAACCCGTGATTCCTCAGCAAATTTCCCGACAACTTTCACCAGTTCTTTTCTTCGTTCTTCTGTTAGTGCAGGAATATTGATTCGAATGACATTTCCATCATTGGATGGTGTAAGTCCAAGATCTGCCTTTTGAATTGCTTTCTCGATTTCTCCAAGCGCTGTTTTATCATAAGGCGTTACAACTAGCAGACGAGCTTCCGGTGCTCCGACAGATGCAAGTTGATTCAATGGGGTAGAAGCACCATAATAATCAACAAACACACTGTCCAATAGGCTGGGATTCGCTCTTCCAGCTCTTACAGTAGCCAAGTTTCTGGAGAATGCTTGAACAGCCTGTTCCATTTTTTCTTTCATTTCTGTGAAAACAGTATTTGACATCGTCTTATTTCCCCCTTATTGTTGTTCCAATTGTTTCGCCTTCTACAACTTTCAGGATGTTCCCTTCTTCTGTAATAGAGAAGACGATTAAAGGAATATTATTATCCATGCATAATGATGAAGCTGTGGAATCCATTACCCCAAGCCCTTCATTTAACATGTCCATATAAGATAGTGTATCATATTTAACTGCATCTTTATTAATCAATGGGTCATCGGAGTAGACACCATCCACATTGTTTTTAGCCATTAAAATTACTTCCGCTTCAATTTCAGCAGCTCTAAGTGCAGCAGTTGTATCTGTAGAAAAATAAGGATTTCCTGTACCAGCGGCAAAAATGACAACACGCTTTTTCTCCAAGTGGCGAATTGCTTTTCTTCTTATGTACGGCTCTGCAACCTGGCGCATCTCAATGGATGTCTGGACTCTTGTTGGAATTCCAATTGTCTCTAGGCCGTCCTGTAATGCAAGTGAGTTCATAACCGTAGCTAGCATCCCCATATAGTCTGCAGACGCACGGTCCATTCCTACTTCACTACCGACTTTTCCTCTCCAAATATTGCCCCCTCCAACAACGATGGCAACTTCTACCCCAAGGTCTACAACCTCTTTTACTTGTCTCGCAATTGACCGGATAACCTTTGGATCTATTCCATTACCTTGGTCTCCACTCAATGCTTCTCCACTTAATTTCAACACAATTCTTCGGTACTTTGCTGTTGTCATAGTAACCTCCATAGCAATCGATATTATTATGAATGAATTACTCTAATTCATACGGTGTTGTATAAAAACATGGTAAAATAGGGAACGATACGTTCCCTATTTAAGTTTACTTTTTAATTTGGCTCATAACTTCTTCAGCAAAGTTTTCTTCACGTTTCTCCATACCTTCGCCTACTTCATAACGGACAAACGTCTTAACAGTTGCACCTTTATCTGCTACAAATTTCTTCACTTTAACATCTGGATCTTTAACAAATGCTTGTTCAACTAGAACGATTTGCTCAAAGAATTTACCAAGACGGCCTTCAACCATTTTCTCAACGATTTTCTCTGGCTTACCTTCATTTAGTGCTTGTTGTTTTAGAACTTCACGTTCGTGATTCACTTCATTTTCCGGAACATCTTCACGGTTTACATAACGAGGGTTGATTGCTGCTGCATGCATTGCTACATCTCTAGCAACTGCTTCATCATTTGTGTTTTCCAATACAGCAACTACACCAATTCTTCCTCCCATATGCAAGTAAGAACCGAAAACATCATTATCGGTTTTCTCAAAAATTGTGAAACGACGTAGAGAGATTTTTTCACCAATTGTAGAGATAGCACGAGTGATGACTGCTTCTAGTGTTTCGTCACCTTCAACTTTAGTTTCTAGTGCTTCTTCAACTGTTTCAGGCTTTTTATTTAATAGTGCTTTACCAATTTTTCCAAGTAACTCAAGGAACATTTCATTTTTCGTAACGAAGTCTGTTTCACAGTTTACTTCAAGTAAAACTGCTGTGTTGCCATCGATTTCAACATGTGTAAGACCTTCAGCTGCAATACGATCTGCTTTTTTAGCAGCAGATGCCATACCTTTTTCACGTAGAAAATCAATAGCTTTATCAATATCACCATTTGTCTCTTGTAGTGCTTTCTTACAATCCATCATACCTGCACCAGTTTTTTCACGAAGTTCTTTAACCATTTTAGCTGTAATTGCCATTGTTATATCCTCCTTCAAATCATAAAGTGAATCTTCTTTTAACCAGGTTCTACTTCCCCGTATTAACGGGCAATACTGAATGCTGTGGCTACTATGTATTTGTAGCATCTCCAAATATATTTGGAACTTACAGCCAGTTCACCTGAAACAAAGCTTTTTCTTTAAAAAAAGGTGATAAAAGGTAATTATCCTCTTATCACCCTCATCATTTTAAAAATTACTCTTGAGTTGAGGCTTCTACTTCAGCTTCCACTTCATTTTCTTTTTCTGTTGCTTCTTCAACTGGAGCTTCAACTTCTGCAGTTTCTTCACCTTGTTTACCTTCTAAAATAGCATCAGCGATTTTACCAGTCAACAATTTAACTGCACGAATTGCATCATCGTTAGCTGGGATCACATAATCAATTTCATCCGGGTCACAGTTTGTATCAACAATACCAATGATCGGTATATTTAATTTGTGCGCTTCTGCAATTGCAATACGCTCTTTACGTGGGTCAATAACGAATAAAGCATCTGGAAGCTTCTTCATTTCTTTGATTCCACCTAAGAATTTTACAAGACGTTCTTTTTCTTTTAGAAGAAGTGTTACTTCTTTTTTAGGAAGTACTTCAAATGTACCGTCTTCTTCCATTCTTTCAATTTGTTTTAATCGTTCGATACGTTTACGGATAGTCTCGAAGTTAGTAAGTGTTCCACCTAACCAACGTTGGTTAACATAGAACATTCCTGAACGGATTGCTTCATCACGAACAGAATCCTGTGCTTGTTTCTTTGTACCTACGAAAAGAACTGTTCCGCCATTAGCCGCTAATTCTCTTACATAGTTGTATGCTTCATCAACCTTTTTAACTGTTTTTTGCAAGTCGATGATGTAGATGCCGTTACGCTCAGTGAAGATGTATTTCTTCATCTTTGGATTCCAACGGCGTGTCTGGTGACCGAAATGTACACCAGCTTCAAGTAATTGCTTCATTGAAATTGCTGCCATTTTAAATTCCTCCTAAGGGTTTTATATTTTCCTCCGACCAGTTCATTTCCACTTATAGACCATTGGCAGTGGCACCTTACAAGTGAATCCCCAATCGTGTGTTTTGCCTTGCCTTCATTCGACAAGAGTTTTACACCAGAAATTAATATATCATAACTGGGGCGCGGAAGCAAGTTTATCTATAAAATAAATTTACTGATTATAAAGCTTTATAATCAATTCCGCCTCCGTTTTACCACAATTTAAGGTTTTTGCGATTTCCTCCACATTTTTTCCTGCGGCATATAATTGCAAAACTCGAGATTCTAGGGACGCTTCCACTTTATAACCAGAATCTGTACCCAATAGACGATCTATATCATCTTGTGGCTTCTCATTTTTTACAGGTACCCTCTGCTTATCCGAAGTTGATTCTTTCTTGATTTTTGATTGAATTTTCTTCTCTGACACAGGTTCCTTGTGATCTAATAATGCTTGCAGACGATTATTTTCCTCTTTAATTTCCGCTAAGGAGCGTTCCAGAGCTTGGACAATTTCATCAGAAGCAGTGTCGGATTCTGATGCCGGGATTTTTTTGACCAACTGGAAAATTGCCGCCAATGTGATTAAATGTAATAAAAAACTTATGATTAAAAGAAATGAAACCATATCAACGCCCCTTTAACCGTTATAGTCGATACGTTTTCCAAGAAAAGGATGCCTGGATGTTGCCCCTCCACTTTGCTTTCCGTATACATCTTGCTTTAAAGTATCAGAATTCTTTTCTAAAAAAGAATTGGTGTTTTCTAATTCCTGTATCCTGTTCCGTTTGATTTTATCCTCCTTGAGTTGCGAAGCTGTTAGGGTACTCTGAACATGTTCTCCTTGTTTATGCACTTGTTCTTGAATCTTACCTGAATCCTGCGTACGTGGTAATGCTACTTGCATTTCAATCGATTTTAGCCCCATTCCTCCACCGATCCTTTCCACTTACTGAACAAATCGTTTAGAACAATTGCTGAAGTTCTATTTCTTTCTGATATAAACTTAACTGAACATAATGATAATTGGAATGCATGATTCGCTTATATTTCCCGAAAGCCACAATAACATTTTCGTAAATATTATTTCTTACAGTTAAGCTTGATTTATTTTCGTCTCCTATATCAGCGTCCAATTCAGAAAGTCTTTCCTTTACACGATCAAGCTCCTCTGCAACCAGCTTCATAGAGTGCTTTTGCCGCAACTTCGAAATCCGGACCCTTGGATTCATTGGGTCTTTTACAGCCAGCTTGTCACCGAGTAATTTAAGTTTTAATTGCTTCTCTTCCAATTCTCGATGCTTTTTATTTAGGGATTCTATCGTATCTGCCATTATTTTATTTATCCCTAGATGAATTTCCGTCTTCGTATTTAATCTAGATCCGATATCTCTAGCTTCAATTGTTTTACCAGCAGATAATATTCCGCCTATAATATTCCCTTTTTGGGAATAAACATGACCGCATACTACACACTCGCTATGAAGGATGGAATTCTCGACGTATAGGTCCTTTCCAACTGATACTTTCGCCTGATTGATATATCCTATCTTTAGGTTATCCCCTGCCTGCAGGACCCCTTTATCTTGGCCGGCAATGCCCTCAGCAACATATATCGATCCTCCAGCAATAATTGTTGCCGCTTCCACCATGCCGAAAATTTTTATATCGCCTGCAGCTTTAACTGTGTAACCAGTTGGCACATCTCCATGAATAATCACGGTCCCTATAAAGTCAATATTACCGGTCTTCATCGATACCGTTTCGTTCACATGAAATTCAGGTAGTACTTGAATATGCTTCCCCTTTATACTGAATTGCCCATCTTCTGTAGCATAATAACAATTATCCAGAGCATTAAATACAACATTCTTCCCTGGTCTTAATACTACAGATTTCCCGGGAGGTGCTTTTACGACCTCCCCCATTACGTTCTTACCATCAATACCTGAAGTGGGTTCTGAAATTTTAGCCAGCTTTTGACCTTTCATCACCGAAGGAATTTTCATTACTTCTCGAAAGTTCCAGTTTTCACTTATCTGCATTTCTTGCTCTATATCCACAAGATATTCAATTTTACCGTCTATACCGTTTACAGGGGATAATCCTTTCGCAACGACAATAGGGTATTCCATGTCCGTCGGGTCCTCTGCCAACTGCGCGATTGCTTGATATTGGATACCGAACCTAACATTTGATGCAGTTAAAAAACTCTTCCAGATATCGATATCAACTTCCAACTTTTCCTCAAGCTCCAAAAACGGTTCCCTACAATCCACTTCCGCTATCATGTCTTTCTCTCTAAAATGAATTCGAAAATACTGCCGTAATCTTTCCAAATTGATTCCCCCAAGATAACGTTAATGCTCTGCAACCTTCGCTAGAATATCTTTCAGTTTATAAATTGCTTTTTTATGTATTTGTGAAATTCTAGAGGTAGTTAAATTTAATACTTCTCCTATTTCGGTCAATGTCAATTCATCGTAATAAAAAAGACTGATAACCATTTGTTCATTTTTATTTAGACTCTTCAAACCTTCTATCAGTTCTTGTTTTAATTCGTCTTTAGTCATGTTCTCTTCTGGAGAAGCTGCATTTACATCGGGAATGGTGTAACCAATACCTTCACTGAATTCTTGTTCTTTTTTCGGTTTTTCTTCAATTGATAATACATTTGAAAATAGAGCATCTCTGACAACGGATTCCACTTCATCTTCAGACATCTCTAAACGATTGCCAATTTCTTTTGATGTAGGTATCCGTTGTAATTCTTGTTCCAATTCCTGAGAAACCCGTTCAACTTTTTTCGCTTTTTCCCTTAAAGAGCGCGGAAGCCAGTCTTCCTTCCTTAAACCATCAATTATTGTTCCTTTTATTCGGAAGGAAGCATATGTATCGAATTTTAAGTTTCGCTCGAACTCAAACTTTTTAATTGCATCATATAGGCCGAGGAGACCAAAGCTTCTAATATCATCCTTACTCACATTGTTTGGTAAATGGCTGGAAATACGCTCTACATGATAATCAACTAAATATGTATAGTAATGAATGATTTCATTTAATGTCGCTTCATCTTCTTTTTCTTGCCACCGTTGCCAAAGTAACTGTTCATATGATGATTTTGAACTCATGGCTCTCCACTCCTTCCTAAATTCATGGATTGATCAAAACAGGAATCAAATTATTATTTCTTCCCTGTTTACTCTTCGGATTTTAAGTTTTGCAGTTGCTGGATCGAATTCTATTGTTCTCCCAATATTCCCTCCAACATCTTGAGCGATGACTGGAATCTTCAACTTATTCAACTCATTTAAGGACGCATCGATATTTCGAGGGCCAATACGCAATAAATCAGAACCAGAACTGAACTTAAACATTTCGGCACCACCAGCAATTTTCGCCTTCAAGGCATGCTTTCTAGCACCTATTTCTAATAAACGGTCCACCAGTACCGGTATAGCTGTATCTGCATACTTATATTCATTTATTGATTTTTGTTTTGTAACACTGGAATCTGGCAACAAAATATGGGCTAATCCCGCAACTCTCTTTTGTTCATCATAGATGACAATTCCTACACAAGATCCAAGTCCTAAAGTACGTATCGTATTTGGTTCCCTGACCGTATTCAAATCAGCTATCCCAACTCTAACAACCGTTCCGACCTTATTCATATTCTTTGATTCCTAGCGATGAAAATATTGTTTGCAGTGATTCTGGATGAGGTAACAAAAAAAGATTACCTTTCATGGTATTGTCACTATCTTCACTATTAACTTTTGAGTCAATTACAATTGCATAGTCTGAAACCTGCGAAATATCAATTAAACCATATGTAAGAATCGCTGCAGCCATATCTATACCCAAGTGCGGAACAGATGGTTGAAAATTCAGGTTTGTAAAATCAGAAAGAGCAGAAATATAAGATCCAGCAACTATATTCCCCACTTCTTCAAGTACAGAATAGTTAATTTTATTTGCGCTATTTTCATCCATTAAGGAAAATGTAGAATTATGTGTCATGGTTTGCACTAGTACTTCTGCTTCTTCAATGGAAAGAACAAAGAATACATGCAGAGGAGCATCACCAAAAACTCTAAAAAGAATCGCCACCACCGAAGCATCTGGACCACCGATTAAATCCATCATTTCATCAAATGTTACAATCTTTACTGTTGGAATAACCATATTGACCTTCTGATCTAACAGCTGTGATAAAGCCGTGGCAGCATTACCAGCTCCTATATTTCCAATTTCCCTTAAGGCATCAAATTGTATTGGAGATAAATTTTCATAGGTCATATCGCTCTTATCCTTCCGCTTTAACAGTCAATTGATGTTGTTCAGAAATAAGAACCTTTTCCAGGTTTAAAAGGATGATCAGTCGGTCATTTATTTTTACGACACCATCAATATAATCTACTGCTGCAGAACCTACAACTTCAGGATTCGGTTCGATACTGTCAACCGGCAAATCGATGACATCACTAGCCGCATCTACAATTATACCTACTTCCACCCCATTCACTGATACGATAATCATCCGCTGCTCTTCCGACACTTCCTTTTCTGCAATTCCAAATCGTAATCGAAGGTCGATGATAGGAATAACGACACCCCGCAAATTAATGACCCCTTTTACAAAGCTAGCTGTCTGGGGAACTCTTGTTATCGGATGCATTCTTTCAATCGCACCAACGTATTCTACAGGAAGCGCATATTCCTCATTTTGTAATTGAAATACTATTACCTTTTGATTTTCTAATAACGTATCTTCCATCTTTATCTGTCCTCTCTATGCTTTTACCGGCACCAAATACAGCTAACTAGCTCAAACCTTTCAAGTAGTGACCGATTTGGTTTAACGGCATTACTTCATCCACGAATTCGGTTTCCTTTGCAGCTTTAGGCATACCATAAATAACTGCTGTTTCCTCCGACTCGGAGATGGTGATCGCATCCTTGTCCATCCGTTTAATACTTCTGATACCCTCGGCTCCGTCACTACCCATTCCTGTCAGAACGATCGCTATTTTACAAGTCCGATTTAAAGTTGCAACAGAATCGAATAAAGCATCCACCGATGGACGATGATTATTTATAGGTTGTTCCTTGTTTAACTTGATGACATAACTTGTGCCAGCTTTTACAACAGTCATATGAAAATCACCAGGAGCGATATAAGCCGTACCTGCCCTGATAATTTCTCCGTTTACAGCTTCCTTTACATGAATACCTGATAAAGCGTCCAATCGGTCAGCCAGTGATTTTGTGAAATGCGGCGGCATATGTTGCACAATGAGAATTGGCATTGGATAATCCGCTGGTAAATCCTTCAAGATACGTTGGAGCGCTCTTGGTCCTCCAGTTGACGTACCGATTACAACGAAAGCATCTTTGGTTATATTTGGTGATGATTGTATCGTTAAACGATCAGGATTAACGAAACGTTTATTCATTTTACTTTGAGGGGACTGAAGAGTTGCATCTTTTGCCGCAATTACTTTAGAGATAATTTCTTCCTTAATCGATTCGATATCTAAGGAGATTTCCCCGGATGGTTTCATGATAAAATCAACCGCTCCGTTTTCAATAGCTCTAATTGTATTTTCGGTGCCACTACGAACCTCACTTGATAACATGATTACAGGTACAGGTGTCGTACGCATTATTTCTTCAAGTGCAGTTATACCATCTAATACAGGCATATTAACATCCATCGTTACAACATCAGGAGCCAGTTCTTTTACTTTACTAATACCATCCTCGCCATTCCTTGCTGTGCCAACGACTATCACACGTGGGTCACCTTCTAGAATATCTGTAAGCATTTTTCGCATAAAAGCAGAATCATCAATAACTAGTACACGAATTGGATTCATTAAATTTTACCTCTTAATAGATTTTTAAACCGGTCTAAAAATGCCGGTTGATAGGTTAATTGAATTTCATCACTATTGATAAGATAGTTGTCAGTCAATTGCCTTAAGGACTTTGCAGACGGCGCTTTTTTATTTAATAAAATATATGGAATTTGACGAATTACTGCTTCTGTTACATTTTTATCTTCCGGAATGATCCCTAAAGGATGAACTCTAATTTGCAAAAACTGTTGGACAACTTGCTGAAATTGTTTTAAACCGCTCCATTCATTACGGGATCGGGCACGGTTTAAAATAACATGTATTGGCATTTCCCCCCCATTGATTACAACTTGCTTTATCATGCTGTAAGCATCTGTAATCGAGGTCGGTTCACCAGTTGTGATAGTGATGCATTCATCAGCGGCAAGAATGAAGTATAAGCTTTCTTCAGTAACCCCTGCCCCCATGTCAAATATTATATAATCGTACACCTCTACCAGTTGCCTGTATTGTTCAAAAAAGAATTCCTTCTGTTGGTCACCCATTGTAATGAATTGACTTAATCCAGTCCCGCCAGCAATATATGATAAATTTCTTGGACCTTTTTCTAAAATCTCAAAGATAGATAGCTGGTCATTAAAAAGATCCACGATTGTTCTTTTCGGCTGCAATCCAAGTAGAATATTGATATTTCCCATACCAACATCCAAATCCACAATAACTACTTTCTTATCCCGATTTATCAATTCCAAAGAGAAATTCAAGGCGAAATTCGATTTTCCGACTCCACCTTTTCCACTAATGACAGCAATCGTCTTCGCCTGACTCTTTCTATATGAAAATGAAACACCCATTTTTCTTCGTAAATTTTCTGCCTGATCAGTCATTTTCCATTCTCCATTATCCATTCGCTTATACTTGCAGCAGTTGGTTGAACCAAATCATCTGGAACATCTTGTCCATTTGTCATATAGGCTATACCGATATTGTTCATCAAACTTATATTTAGAATACTACCGTATTGGCTGGTTTCATCGAGTTTGGTAAAGATTATTTCCTTCAGTGGAATCTCCTCGAACTGTATGAAAATATCTTGTAAATCCTTTGGCTTCGCAGTAAGAGATAACACCAAATAAGTGGCGATATGGTCTACGTTTCCCATCAGTTCTTTCAGTTGTTTGATATAGACAGGATTACGGAAGTTCCTACCTGCTGTGTCGACAAGGATAACATCATAGTTAGAAAGTTTTTGAATGGCTTGTTTGTAATCATCCACATTATAAGCAACCTCAACCGGGATATTAAGAATCCTGGCATAAATTTTTAATTGCTCAATAGCAGCAATTCGATACGTATCAGTAGTAATGAACGCCACTTTCTTCTGCTTTTTCAGCATAAGTTTAGCGGCAACTTTCGCAATCGTTGTTGTTTTGCCAACTCCTGTCGGTCCCACAAATTGTACAATTTTGTGTTTTCCGTTAATCCCCTCAGACTCCTTGTCTCTATATTTTTCAGCAATTACTCGTTTAACCTCTGCTTTTATTTCGTGTTGGGTCACTTCTTCTTTTTTACTTGCCAACAGTCGGACTGTATGTTGAATAATTTCATCAGCAAGCTTCGGATTGACTTCTTGGTCAATGAGCTGATGATAGGCTAGCTTATAATCTACCGGTATGTTTAATTCATTGTCAGCCGTTTCAAGTTTAATAACTTCCTTTAAGCTTCTGATTTCTTGAAGAATGGCAAGGTTAGAATCTACCTCTTCTTTTACTACAGGATTTATTGGAACTGTATCTGTTTTCCGATGCGTTGGTTCGTTCTTCGCATCTTTTATTAAGTCAGGATCTTTAGCTGCGATGACTTCTATTTTTTTCTTTTGAAACAAGCCAAGAAAACCTTTTTGTTTTATTTCTTTCGATTGAAGAATAACCGCATCCGATCCAAGATCTTTTCTAACCTCATTCATTGCTTCAGGCATGGAATCTGAGATATATTTTTTTACCTTCACGCAATATTCACCACCCCTAGACTTTGAACCTGCACATCTGGTTCTAGTTCATTATAGGATAAAACAATAACATGAGGAAGAAAACGGTCAAGCAACTGTTTCAAGTACATTCGAACAGCTGGTGAGCATAGTACAATTGCTGTTTCTTCCTGTAGTGAAACTTTCTCAGCTTCCTGATGTATGGTTGTAATAATTTCTTGCTGCTTATCTGGATCTAATGATAAAAAATTACCATGTTCGGTCTGCTGAATGTTCTCGGCAATCAGTTTCTCTACCTTTCCTGAAACAGTGATCACCGGCAGCGTCTTATCTTGTTTCATGTACTGTTTCGTAATTTGTGCAGATAAGGATTGTCTCACATACTCAGCCAGTAAATCTGTATCATTCGTCATTTTCGAAAAGTCAGCTAACGTCTCGAATATAACTGGAAGATTGCGGATGGAAACATTTTCTCTCAGTAACTTGGCAAGTACTTTTTGTACATCACCAACTGCGAGAGGCTCAGGCGTAACCTCTTCGACTAGTATCGGATGACTTTCTTTCAAGTGGTCAATAAGTTGTTTTGTTTCTTCACGGCCGAGCAATGTATGAGCATGACGTTTGATTACCTCTGTTATATGTGTAGAAACTACTGATGGAGGATCAACGACCGTATAACCTGAAAGTTCAGCCTCATCTTTAAATTCCTCGTTAATCCACTTTGCAGGCAAGCCAAATGCAGGCTCCTCCGTGTCAATGCCTTCAATCCCGTCGTCCTCCATATCAGGTGCCATTGCCAAATAGTGATCCAGCATCAATTCACCACCAGCAACTTCATTTCCCTTAATTTTCAGGCGATACTCATTTGGGTTCAATTGGATATTATCTCTGATTCGTACAACAGGTATAACCATTCCTAGTTCAATGGCCAACTGTCTGCGAATCATAATAATCCTTTCCAATAGGTCCCCACCCTGATTTGCATCGGCAAGCGGAATTAGTGCATAACCAAACTCAAATTCAATCGGATCCAGGTTAATTAAGCTGACCACATTTTCGGGGGCACGCAGTTCTGAGCTTTCTGCTTCATCCAGCTCATCTTCATCCAAATCAGTTGGAATATCAGGTTCTCTTTGCAGCATATAAGCTGTAAATGCTAGGACACCTGCTATCGTTGTTGTTAGAAAGAAATTAATCGGTGTTAACCCAAGTAGAAAAATCGTTCCGGCCGCTACATATAATAGCTTAGGATATTGAGTCATTTGAGTAACAACATCCGCACTTAGATTACTTCCGTCACTCGATCGTGTTACAACGATTGCTGTTGCTGTTGACATGAGCAATGCAGGAATTTGACTAACTAATCCGTCACCTACTGTCAGTCGGGTAAATAATTCAACGGATTCACCTATTGAGAGTCCCATCTGAACCATACCAATTATTATTCCAACGATAATATTGATTAAAACAGTGATAATGGATGCAATTGCATCTCCCTTAACGAATTTACTCGCACCATCCATTGACCCATGGAAATCCGCTTCTTTTTCAATTGTTTTACGACGCTCTTTAGCCTCTTGCTCCGTAATAAGACCAGCATTTAGATCTGCATCGACACTCATCTGTTTACCAGGCATCGAATCAAGAGAAAACCTTGCTCCTACCTCAGAAACACGTTCGGCACCCTTAGTAATTACAATAAAGTTGATAATAACAAGGATAATGAACACCACAAAACCAACAAGCGGATTATCTCCGATTACGAAAGAACCAAATGTTTCGACCACTCCACCAGCATCCCCTTCAGAAAGGATTGCTCTTGTAGTGGAAACATTCAAACCTAACCTGAACAAAGTCACCAGTAAGAGGAGGGTTGGAAAGACGGAGAATTGAAGGACATGCGTCGTATTCATCGCCACTAAAATTACTAAAAGCGAAATACTGATATTCGTAAGGATAAGTACACTTAAAACTCCTCCCGGAAGCGGGATAACTAGGATTAAAATTATTAAAATAACACCCATTAATACGGTTAAATCACGTGCCTTCATGTGTGATGTCTCTCCTCCAAAAATTACACTTTATTCTCTAATTGGTAAACATAAGCCAGAACTTCTGCTACAGCTTGATAAAATTCTTCGGGTATAGATTCCCCGATTTCAACCATGCCGTATAGAGACCTGGCAAGTGGTTTATCCTCTACGGTAACGACTTGATGCTTTTCAGCAATTTCTCTAATTTTAAGTGCGGTTCTATCCATACCTTTAGCTACTACATATGGTGCTAATGCCTTTTCTTCATCATATTTTAACGCTATTGCATAATGGGTCGGGTTGGTGATGACTACATCAGCTTCTGGCACTTCAGCCATCATACGTCTGGTAGCCATCATACGCTGTTGTTCTTTAATCTTAGATTTGATGAGTGGGTCACCCTCCATATTTTTATACTCATCCTTTATATCCTGTTTTGACATACGCATATTTTTTTCAAAGTCATAGCGCTGATATAAATAATCGAGTACTGCCAAAAATAAAAGTGCCGCCGTAGCAGCAAACCCCATAATGATAGCTATCCGGCCAAATAATGACAAAGCATTCTCAGCATTTTTAAATATAAGCATGAGCACTTCATCTTTATACAACCAAATGACAACAAAGGTGATTGTACCAATAAACGTGATTTTTAATAATGATTTTAACAATTCCACTAACGCTCTTACAGAAAAAATCCGCTTAGCACCTTGAATTGGATCCAATCTCTTCAAATCAAATTTAAGCGGCTCCGTCGACAATAAGAAGCCCCTGGTTTGAATTAAATTTGAACTGATTCCGGCAATGATTGCAAGCAGCATAATAGGCGCAAGGATTTTTGCTGCCTCCAAACTTGCCCCATTGAATACATAAGCAACAGATTCACTCGTAACATCCCAGTGTATCAAGTTCGTGAATGCTTCAATAAATAATAATGTCATCGTCTCCAACATAAAACCGCCAAAAATGAACAGAGCAAACAAACAAAATGTCAACAAGATAACGGTATTTATATCCTGACTTTTTGCGACTCTTCCTTTTCTCCGCTCATCCTGCCGTTTTTTCGGGGTCGCTTTTTCGGTTTTTTCACCTGAAAAAAACTGTAGATCCATCTTCAATTGCATCTATCAAGCACCCCCGAATATTTGCAGTAATCCGCGCATTGCTCGAAACATTGTTCCGAATAAATTCTCTATCGCAGTAATGTATAAAGATAGGAAAATTAAAATCGCTACAAAGCTCACTAGTATTTTCAATGGCAAACCAACAACAAACACATTCAGTTGTGGGACAGTACGAGCAATAATCCCTAGAGCGATATCAACAAGAAATAATGTACCAACAATAGGGATTGCCATTTGAAAAGCAATAATAAACATATAGTTGAAAGATTGTATAATGAATTCTGTAATCGAGCCATCTTCAAACGGGATGAACGCATCGATTGAAATAAACTGATAACTTGTAAATATCCCATCAATTATTAAGTGATGACCATCCACTGCTAATAAAAATAATAAAGCAATCATATAGAAGTATTGTCCAGTCAGTGGACTTTGTGCACCAGTCTGGGGATCGACCACATTCGCAATCGCAAACCCCATTTGAAAGTCAACAAACCCACCCGCAACTTGAATGGCGGACACAATAATGAATGCAAGCAGTCCTACGAGCAGCCCCACAAGTGCTTCCTTAACAATCAAAAAAATATATGTATGGTCAAGTACAAATAAAGTTGAATCTATTGTTTGGAACAAAATTAATGCTAAAAAGAAACTGAAACCAATACGGAATGGTAATGGAATCGTCCGATAAGAAAACAATGGAACAACTAAGAAAAACGACAATAATCGCACAAACACGAGTAAAAATATCGGTAACCGATTTATATCTATCAATTCTAACAACATCTTCTAACCTACTAATGCATTTAAATTTTGAAATATGTCGGCAGCAAATTCAACCATGGTTGATAACATCCAGGGACCAAAAAATATGAGTCCAATCAAAACTGCCACTATTTTTGGTATAAATGCTAACGTTTGTTCCTGTATTTGTGTTGTCGCCTGAAAGATACTGACCAAAAGCCCAACCGCTAAAGCAAGGATGAGCAACGGCCCTGTAACAAGTAATACCGTATAAATGCCTCGCTCAGCCAACGCTAAAACAAGTTCGCTCGACATTTGAAACACCTTCTTTTAGAAATATACAAGCTAAAATCCACTTAACAAGGAATGCGTAATGAGATACCATCCATCTACCAGTACAAATAACAATATCTTAAAGGGTAGTGATATCATTACAGGTGGCAGCATCATCATCCCCATTGACATCAATATACTCGCAACTGCAATATCAATAACTAAAAATGGGATGAAAATCATAAAACCCATTTGAAATGCTGTTTTCAATTCACTTATTGCAAAAGCAGGAATTAATGTAGTTAATGGTATATCCTGAATGGTCTCCGGTGGTTCAGCACCGGAATAGTTTAGAAATAAAGCAAGATCCTTTTGACGAGTATGTTGCGCCATAAACTCCTTCATCGGTACACTAGCATTCTCGTATGCCTCATCCAAAGAAATTTCTTCAGAAAATAAGGGATCAAGGGCGTCATCATATACTTCAGAAAAAGTAGGTGCCATAATAAAAAAGGTCAGAAACAATGCCAAACCAATCAATACTTGATTGGGTGGCATTTGTTGAGTAGCAAGACTCGTTCGGACGAATGATAGAACAATGATAATCCTTGTAAAACTGGTCATTAATATTAGAATTCCAGGAGCTAAAGAAAAAATAGTCAGTAAGAGGATTAATTTAACGGATGTAGCTACATTCGTTGGGTCCGAACTTGAAAATATATCTATGAATTCATTCATTCTCGATCTTCCTTGCGCCTATCAATGATAGTTCTACGATTTTTTTGCAGGCGATTCAGCTCCTGTTGAAAAAGCTTATTAAAAGGCTTTTCTTTATTACCACTAGTCTTTTTATGTTGAAATACTGAAGAAACTATATTCTTAGCACTCATTTCCAAAGATTGTTCTTCCCTAGCCTGCCTCGCCTGCATAATTTCTTTTATAATACTTTGATCTTCAACTTCTTCTAATAAAGTGACATTTTCTCCAACACCAATTAAATAGATTCGGTCGCCTAACCGGACTAATTGTACAGATTTATTTTGACCGACAGAAATTCCGCCAACATTTTCTAGACTATTGATTTGGTTACCAATCTTATTTCTCCGTTTTAAGAAGTACAATGATGCATAAATTAGACCAAGTACGAGCAATAAAGCGAATACTAACCTTACGAGCTCAAAAAACAAGGAGCCGGGCTCCTCCTCCTGTAAAACAACTGTCTGATCTTGTTCTTCCTCATCGATGAGTGGTTCTTCACAAGATTCCGGTTGCTCTAAACATTCATTTACATAATCTACCTCAGCTTGGATAGAGACGGGCTCAATGAAAGACAAAAAACTTACAGCCAATAAAATTACAAAAAGCTTTAATACATTCTTCATTTAACAGTGATCTCTATCCTAATGCCTTTTGAATAGCTTCCAATACACGATCTGCCTGGAATGGTTTAACAATAAAGTCTTTCGCACCAGCTTGGATTGCATCAATTACCATTGCTTGCTGTCCCATAGCAGAACACATGATGACAACTGCATCTGGGTTGATTGTTTTAATTTCCTTTAAAGCTGAAATTCCATCCATTTCAGGCATGGTAATATCCATCGTCACTAAATCTGGCTGCAGTTCCTTGAATTTCTCCACTGCTTCTCTTCCATCTTGAGCCTCTCCTACAACCTCATAGCCATTTTTTGTAAGTATATCTTTTATCATCATACGCATAAATGCTGCATCATCGACAATTAAAATTTTCTTAGACATCTAAATTCCTCCTAAAAATCAAGTTATTTTAATTTCATTATTCGATCAGATTGACTAATAATATCTGTTACCCGTACTCCGAAATTTTCCTCAATGACAACGACTTCGCCTTCTGCAATCAACTTGCCATTAACCAAGATATCAACTGGTTCACCTGCAAGTTTATCTAACTCAACAATGGATCCTTGAGATAAGTCAAGAATATCTTTGATGGTTTTCTTTGTCCTGCCTAGTTCGACCGTCACTTTAAGAGGAATATCCAATAACATGTTCAAATTACTTTGTTCGTTGCTGGATAATTGTGTTGGTTCAAATTCTGCGAATGTCGCCTGTTCAATTGATGCATCTTGCTGATTGTATGTATTACCTAGAAATTGAGGTTGATTCCTCTTGTTATCAACACGATCATCAAAGGATTCCCGATCCATAAACGTGGAATCAACTTGTTCATTGGATTCTATTGATCTATCTGGTATTTTGACAGGATTTTCTACAATAGTTGTAGCTGCAGTTTCCTCTTGCACAGGTATGTCGATCGGCTCCGAATCTCCTGTATCCAACAACTGATTCACTAATTCTTTAGCAAAGCTAAGAGGAATCAACTGCATCATATTTGAATCAATCAGGTCACCTACGATAAGCCTGAAAAACACTTTTACATATACATCTTCTTGAAATATTTCTTTTGCATCACTTTCAATTGTACCTTCAATAATTGTTGGTGGAGAAATATCGACTGTTTTATTAAACACGGTCGACATACTTGTTGCTGCAGTTCCCATCATCTGATTCATCGCTTCTTGAACTGCACTCAAATATATTTCTGGTAAAGATTCATCTGGGTTTGTGCCATCTCCTCCGAGCATAATATCTGCAATTATTGCAGCATCTCTAGCTTTTATAACGAGTACATTTCTTCCACTGAATCCTTTTGTATAATCGACCTGAATACTAACAGGTTGAAAAGTTAATTCACCTGCTAATTCATCCTTTTCAATAATACTAACGGAAGGAGTAGTGATTTCGACTTTCTGGTTAAGTAAAGTGGAAAGTGCAGTAGCAGAACTTCCAAATGAAATATTCCCAATTTCACCGATTGTATCAATCTCTATGTCTGATAAGTGTATAGATGGTTCTGCTTCGTGGTTTTTATCATTTTCTGTACTTATATTTAATAATGCATCAATTTCATCTTGAGATAACATACCGTCATTCATGGGTGTTTACCCCCTTTTCAATTTCTTCCAATATTTGTACGGCTATTTTTTTCTTTAGTTGACCAGGTTGTACATAAAACTTAGGTTCTTGATTAATCGTCAAAGTTAGTGGGTCACCAATTTGTTGCTCTAGAGAAACAACATCATTTATGCCCAGCTTTAAAAATTCATTAATGGTTATTCTTGTTTCGCCTAATATTGCTTGAACATCTACTTTCGTTGTTTGGAGATTGCTGCTAAGCTTTTGAAAAGCTTCCTCATCTCGTTCATCAGTCGTGTTATCCATCCAATAGTGGGCAGATAATTTAGGAATGATTGGCTCTAATAATGTGTGTGGAATACATAAATTAATCATTCCTGAAGCTTCTCCGATTTCGGCAGACATAGATACGACAACTACTGTGTCATTAGGTGCCACCATTTGAATAAATTGTGGATTTTCTTCAAATTCTTCGAGTACTGGGGATACATCTACGAGTGAGGACCATGCCTCTTTTAACGTCCCTGTTGCCTTTTCAAATATCTGATTTAATAGTATCTTTTCAATTTCAGTGAGGCTTTCCGTTTTTGTCACTGAAGTCCCCTTACCACCAAGGATACGGTCTAGCAATGCGTATGCAACATTAGGGTTGATTTCAATGACCATGCTCCCTTTAAGTGGTGACATACTATAAATGTTCAACACGGTTAAAGATGAAATCGAGCGGATAAATTCCTCATATGGCACTTGGTCCACCGATTCTACACCAATATGTACGTAAGTGCGTAACTGTGAAGATAGGAAAGTTGTCAACATTCTCGCATAGTTTTCATGGATTCTTGAAATACTGCGAATCTGATCCTTTGAAAACCGTAACGCCCGTTTAAAGTCATATACACGGATTTTCTTTTCCTCTTCTTCTTTTTTTAATTCTTCTGCATCCATTTCACCTGATGTGATTGCAGAAAGTAATACATCAATTTCATTTTGAGAAAGAATTTCCTCCATCTTGTAACCTCACCTCCAAGCAGGAGCCTTTTACTGCAATATCTTATTAATGGTATAGACTTCCGTAACGGCACCATCAACCATCACTTCATTAAGTCTATCTTTAATAGTTGCTTCAAGTCCTGTTAAACCTTCTTTGAAATCTTCTTCGTTCATAACGGCCAACTCTTTAATTAAAATATTTACTAATTGAAAGTCCCGTTTACTAACTTCAGCGTGAGCGTCTTTTCCATCTGTCAAAATCTGAAATTGAATTCTGACAAAAGTACCGTCCTGCAAGTCTGTAGTAATTTCCGGGGTTTGATAGGAATATTCGACAATCTCATCAATCGTCAATTCTTTTTCGTCATCTGCCCCTTCTACATTAAGAATAACAATAATGAATGCAATGGCAGCAATTAATAGGATAGCTAACGATGTCATCATAATCTTTACTAATTTACTCATTCTGGTCACCTACTTGTTTATATACCTGTTGCAGGCCAATTTCTTTATAATAATTTTGAATCAATACGAGCACTTCTTCAGGCGGATTTTGAACGATTACTTTCTTGCCATTGATTAAGGTGATCGTCGTATCTGGCATCGCCTGGACCTGCTCAATTAAAAGTGCGTTTAAAGAAAATAAATCGCCGTTCAACTTCTTCAATTGAATCATAGATTTGGGCGGGAGTGCCTATACAGTTCAAGCACTCCCTACCTCCTTATTATCGTTTTAGATTTACTAGTTCTTGTAGAATTTCATCAGACGTGGTAATTATTCTCGAATTCGCTTGGAAACCACGTTGTGCAGAGATCATCTCTGTAAACTCTTCTGCTAAATCAACATTGGACATTTCTAAAGAATTGCTGATTATTTGTGATGAAGTACTTTCTTCAGGCAGTACTCTTTCAACTCCACCAGAGTTTTGCGACTCTCTATATAAATTATTTCCTTCTTTCGTTAGGCCAGTTGGGTTCGCGAAGTTGGCAAGTCCAATTTGCCCTGCTACTTGATTCTCCCCGTTGGCATCAATGTAATTAACCGTTCCATTTGTTGAAATATTGAAACTTTGTGCATCTAACGGAATACGAAGCACACCCGGAGCATTACTGTCGACAGGATTCCCATCCACATATTCGAAACCTACTAAATACATACCTTCTGAGTTTACAATAAACCCACGGTCATCCAAGTAAAAGTTACCAGCTCTTGTATAAAAACGGTCTTCTACTTGTGCTGTATTTCCACCGCCGGCAGCATCAAAATTGATCGGAACAAAAGTATTTCCCGCACCATTTGGGGTTTCAACAAGCACAACTTCAAACATCCCATCTCCCTGAATGGAAAGGTCTAGTGGATTGTTTGTTGTTTGACGAAACCCTTGTGTATGAATGTTATTAATCGTACCTAATTGTGCCCCTAGTCCAATCTGAGAGGAGTTCACACCACCACGCGCACCAGTCGATCCTTGTGCACCCGATGCTGTTTGACTCATCATTTCTTGGAACGTAACTTGTCCTTTCTTAAAACCTACTGTACTAACGTTTGCAATGTTGTTCCCGATGACATCCAATTTAGTTTGGAAGTTTTTCATACCTGAAATTCCAGCATACATTGATCGTAACATTTTTCATTTCTCCTTTAATTGTTGTCAATTTGATTAGCTATTTCTATCTGTCCATAGCTATGAAGGCTTCCTTTACAGGTCCAGCCTACTCATCAATTAGAATGGTACCGTTAATATTCGTGAATATTCGGCTATCATTCTCTCCACGGTCCATAGCGGTTACCACTGTATTATTTTTTGCACTGATTAATAGACTTGCATTATTCAAAACAACCAGTGAATCGGTGACGCCTTTCTGTCTAGCTTCATTTACTTTTTCGCCAATCGTGTGCCAAAGCTTTTCAGGAATATCGATATTCCGCTCACGAATCCGCTCTGATGCATGCTTGCTTATCTTAAGTGGATGTTGTTCATTTAGAACTTCCCTAAATGTAATACTCGGTTGTTTTTGCTTTGACGGAATGGAAGTGGGAAAATGTACTGCATGCTTTGGTACTTGATGTATCCGATGGTCCATACCATTCACATCCTTTTAATTCTTATTCGTTTCCCTTGCTTTTCACTGTTATCACTGCATCCGCGTAAATCTTATCACCGTTCTCTAATTCTAGAATAGCCCAACCATCCTTTTGGCTCACAGCTATCACTTCACTTGTTTTGTTTTCTGAAGCTTCTTCTGGAGATGCTAGATTTTCCTTTTCATAAGAAACAACTTTTCCAATCATATGGCTATATTCAATTACTGGTGAAATCAATTGACTTTGCACTAGCATTTCAATCGAATTCGTCATATTCATGATTTGCTCAAGGGAAGAAAGTTGTGTCATCTGAGCTACCATTTCTTTACTATTCATTGGATCCGTTGGATCCTGTTGCTGCATTTGAGCCATCAATATTTTCAGAAAACCTTCTTTATCAAGTTGTGGCTTGGGTTCCCTTGTTTTTGTTTGATTAGTTAAGAATAATGACGGATCAATTTTATTCATGGATTTCACCTACACTTTTTCATTGAGAATTAATTCTTCAAACATTTGGGAGAAAGATTGTTCTTCATCTTTATCTTCATCTTTAGATGCTGATTGGTGACTCGATGACTGTTCTTCATGTTGATTATCTTCTTCATACTGATTCTGTGCTTGTTGAGTCACATTATCTTGCCTTTCAACTACGACCTGATGTGGTGCAAACATATGCCTTAATTGCTGCATGTTGCCCTCTAACATCTCTTTTGCCATTTTAGTTGTAACCATAATCTTAACAATGATTTCACCATTTACTTGTGTAAATCGCACCATCATTTCACCAAGATTGGCAGGTCTTAACATAATTGCTAATTGTCCTTTAGGCTGTTGAAGAGCAACCTTATTCGCATCAATCAAGCGATTGAATTGCTCGATAAACGATTCAGAAGCTAACTTACCTTGAGTTCCAACAGCTTGTGGAAGTTGGATGACATGTTGTTCAACGTTGGATATTGGAAGTTGAGCAGGTACTATGTTGTAGGAATTTGAAACTTTTTGGCTATTGGCACCTAATATTTTCCCTAACCAACGAATCACATCTGTGGTTGTTACTTCTGATTCCAATGCATATATATTCTTAGTATGTAGATTAGTTTTTTGTTGGTATAGTTGGACAAGTTCTTGCCAAACACTCTTAAATGGAGTATTGCTCTCTTTCAACGACAACTGAGAAATACCACCACTTTTACCGTCTATTTGTTGCCAAGCTTCCAAATATCGAAGTAACTTAGGTGCAAGAGTTTCAATATCAGACTCGTCCCTAATCTGACTTAAAGCCTGCTCGATTTGTGTTAAAAGTTGAGCCACACTCTCCTCATTTGGTATTCCTATAGCTTGACTATTAATCTGACTGATACTTAACGGTATTAGAAGACTATCATCCATACCGTTTTTGCTACTATCATTGAATAGACTGGAGAACTGCTCGATTGGGTCAATAAATTCTTCCTGCTCTACCTCAGGTATCGATCTGAAATAAGTTAGAATTTGTTCTACTAGCTCCCCTTTATTAACTCCAGATAGACTCTCTTCTTCCTTTTTCTCTGAAGACAAATAAGACTCTATTAAACTAATCAGGTTATTAACATTCACTAAAGACTCACTATGTGACTCTCCTAGTACTTCCTTTAAATCAAATAAAATCAATTGAAATTCCGCTTCCTCAAGCTCCATTAACTTTGAACGGAAGTTGCTTAACGGATCTGTCTCGACCGTATTTGTAGCAACTCGTGATATAGATTGATTACTATTCTTTCCCGATAACTTTTCATCAAGTAAATGATGGAAGTTTGACGTTTGAGATTCGCTTTCTACAGTCATTGTCGTTTGCTTCTTTTTATTTATAGAAGCAGTCACCTCTCCCGTTGGCCAAAATAACATTTTCGCTTGAATTGTATTCACCTCCCCTCAAAATTCATTCAGTTAATTTAGCATTTCACTTGCAATATTAGCTGCAAGTTCAGCATCCATCGCTTCTAAAATACCACCACGCACGTCGTCGGAAAGTTCTTTAAGAATGAGTATAACTTCTTCTTGAGTCATATTGCTGAGTATATCTGCTGCTCTAACTGGTTTCATTTCCTCAAAGGTTTTTGCAAGGTTTTTAAGCGATACTTCACTTTCAATTTCCTCACTATCACCGTCTACATGATTCTCAGACTCATAGCGGGAAATGGTTGCCTCTTGTTTGGTTAATTCAGTCTCTAACTCTTCAATTGTTGCCTCTAAGTTTGTGTTGAGCGTGTTCAATTGATCAAGCTCTTCATTTCTCGATTGTAGTTCTTGGTTCAAACGCTCTAGCTCTTCCGCTAATTGGTCTTCTTCTTGACTCGTGACCAAATGAGATATTACTGGTGTATTGCTCCCTGTTTTCTTTACCCAGTCCACGATATTAAACCCTGAAAAACTTAAGATAACTGCAATAATAATCGACACTATTATCAGCGGGATAACTATCGCAAATAAAAACCAGAGTATCGGGTTCATTTTCTTTTTTTCTGTTTGCTTTTTCGACGTCATTCTGTTCACCTATTTTTATTACTTAAATATTGGTTAATCGAAATTTCATCTAAAAAGGCTTTTTCCTTTTTAACCAATTCATTAAGTTCTTCTTGTTTTCGCTTATCAATAATCGTTTCAAATTTTTTAACTTCTATGTATGCATCAGATAAAACCTGTTGGTTCTTTTCCATTTGGTTTCTAGCAAAATGTACTTCACGTTGAAGCATATTTATTTCAGTATTTAATTTTTCGATATATGCGATTTGTTCTTTAATTCTCTCAATCGGTGTCGCTTGTTGAATAAATTCATCATATGACGCCTCTGCCGACTCTTTCTTTTTCAACAAGTGATATAGTTTTGTAGCGACCTCTTCAAAAGCTTCCTGGGAAGATAAAAATGCTTTCTGCGCAATTTTTTTCTCGTTTTCCCGTATGTGCAGCACTTTAGTTAATGAAACTGTTTGTGACATTAGGACGTTCCTCCATTAATAATTAGACGATACAACGTGTCTATCGCTTCCTCTAAAGTGATAAATTCATGAATATCTTGCTGTAAAAAATGTATGATTTTTGGATAATAATTTATTGCTCGATCAATTTCTTGGTTGGAACCTTTTTTGTAAGCACCGATATTTATTAATTCACTATTTTCTTCATATACTGCCATTATCGCTCGTATTTCTTTTGCGATCTCATTATGCTTGGCATTTGCTATTTGATTCATTACACGACTTATGGACTTTAATACATTTATTGCCGGATACTGGCCACGTTCAGCAAGTTTACGGTCCATTACAAAGTGACCATCTAGTATTCCGCGCACCGCATCAGCAATCGGTTCATTCATATCGTCACCATCCACAAGGACAGTATAGAAAGCTGAAATGGCACCTTTACTATTTGTCCCAGTCCGTTCCAGTAATTTGGGAAGGATTGAAAAAACAGAAGGGGTATATCCCTTTGTAGTCGGTGGCTCGCCAACTGCAAGACCAACCTCCCGTTGTGCCATCGCTACCCTAGTCACAGAATCCATCAATAGGTTCACTTGCAACCCTAGATCACGGAAGTACTCACTGATTGCTGTGGCCGTATAAGCTCCTTTTATGCGCATCAGTGCGGGTTGATCGGAAGTAGCAACGACTACAATCGATTTCTTTAATCCTTCCGGTCCCAAGTCTTTCTCAATAAACTCACGTACTTCCCTGCCCCGTTCACCGATTAACGCAATAACGTTTATATCTGCATTACTATTTCGAGCAATCATTCCAAGTAATGTACTCTTACCTACACCACTCCCGGCAAACAAACCAACCCTTTGACCTTTCCCCATCGTTAATAGCGTATCAATTACCTTTACACCTACTTGATTAACTTCATATATGGGAGGGCGTTCCAAAGGGTTTGGCGGGGTTTGCTCTGTCATATATGTAGATAAGCCACTAGGCAATGTAGAACCATCCAGAGGCTTCCCTAAAGAATCCACAACCTGTCCTATCAAGCCTCTACCTACTTTAATTGTTAAAGGCTTACCGGTTGATTCAACTAAACAACCTGGACCGATTTCGGTTACTTCGCTATAAGGCATTAGGATGATATTTTCATTATTGAATCCAACAACTTCTGCCAGTATTGGTTTCCGTTTTTTAGTAGCTGAATGAATAAGACATACTTCACCAATATTTGCCTCTGGTCCTTGGGACTCAATCATAATTCCGACAACTTGCGATACTTTTCCGTATCGTTTATAAGGGTCTGTTTTGTCAATTGTGAGAAGATAATCTTCAATCATCATTGTTCTTTCTCCATTACATATTCTTTCAATGCGAGACGGATTTCTTCAAGTTGAGTGTCAACAGAAGCATCAATTTTACCAAATGGATGTTCTATCACACAACTATGTTCTTTTAATTCATCATTAATATATAATGATAGCTTCGTCTCTTTGCCTAATGACCGTTTAAGCTCTTCCTTTTGTTCTAAAACTGTGTGGTAATTTACAGGATGTAAATATATTGATACTACTGGTTGATTTTTAATTTCTCGAAGGGCAGCTTGTACAATTGGTACAAAGCTGCTTGGGTCATCTTGTAGCTTGCCAACTAAAATCTTTTCCGCCGTATGAATAGCCAGGTCAATGATCATATTCTCCGTTTGTTCCAGTGTTCGTTGATAGTCCACTTTTACAAGGTCGACGATGTCATTTACCTCTGTAATTAAATTCTGGTATACTTCCCTGCCAGATCGCTCTCCTTCTTGATAGCCAATTTGGAACCCCTGTTCTCTTGCTTTATCAATCAACTGACTTTTCTCGATATGCCAATTTTCTTTTTCCGCTTCTATTTCAGATTGAACATTCTCAAGCAATGCTTTCTGCTGTTGTTCAATTTGTAGGAGTTCTCTTTTTAGTTGTTCAAGTTCAGCTGAAGTCTTTTTTATTTCATCCTCAGGGTTTGTTTCATTCATACTTTTTCTGATTTGTTCAATCGGTTTGATTTTTATTTCTCTACGAGGGAGCTCATTGTTTCTCAATTTAGACAATGATATCGTCCCCCCCACCCCTTGCGATAACAATTTCACCGATATCTTCTAATCTGCGGATGGTTGATACAATATTGGTTTGTGCTTCTTCCACATCTCGTAAACGGACTGGTCCCATATATTCCATTTCTTCTTTAAATGTTTCCGCCATTCGTTGTGACATGTTATTAAATATAATATCTTTAACTTCTTCACTAGCAACTTTTAGTGCGAGACGTAAGTCATCATTTTCCACTTCACGAATCACTCGTTGAATAGCCCGGTTATCGAGAATGACGATATCTTCAAACACGAACATCCGCTTCTTGATCTCCTCAGCAAGATCTGGATCTTGGACTTCTAAAGTATCAAGAATGGTTCTTTCTGTACTACGGTCGACTCCATTCAACACTTCGACAACCGCTTGGATTCCACCAGTCTGTGTGTAATCCTCTGTTAATGATGCTGACAAATTACTTTCAAGTACACGCTCTACCTGACTGATGATTTCAGGTGAAGTAGAATCCATTGTTGCGATTCTTTTTGCTACATCAGCTTGCATTTCTTGTGGTAATTCAGAAAGAATCTGACCTGCTTGTTCAGCGTCCAAGTAAGATAATACTAGTGCAATGGTTTGAGGATGTTCATTTTGGATAAAATTAAGTACTTGTTGTGGATCAGCTTTTCTTGCAAAGTCGAATGGTCTTACTTGTAAAGAAGAGGTAAGACGGTTAATGATGGAGGCAGCCTCCTGTTTGCCAAACGCTTTTTCCAGCACCGTTTTTGCGTATCCGATCCCGCCTTGAGTGATAAAATCTTGAGCAACTGCAATTTGATGAAATTGCTCAATGATCTCGTCCTTCATCACTGAATCCACTTTTTTCACAGAAGAAATTTCTAAACTTAATTTTTCAATTTCTTCATCCGTCAAATGCTTATACACTTGTGCGGAGACATCGGGACCAAGGGAAACTAATAAAATCGCCGCTTTCTGTTTCCCACTGAGTTTATGTCTTGCCATTAACAATTTCCTCCCTAATCTTCACCAATCCAACTTCTTAATAACTTCGCAAAGTCTTCCGGTTTCTCCTGAGCAATTTTTTCTAATTGTTTTCTTCGGACAATTGACTCATCCTCTTTTTGTTGAGGTAAATCTGGCACATCTTCCGAAAACTCATTAAGTGAAATTTCTTCAACTACTTCCTCAGTCTCCCCTCGGCGACTACGAATAAGAAGGAAGATTAATAGAATGATAAGTACTAGTAATATCCCTGCCACTATATATACCCATGTCGGTATGGCCGGCGATTCCGTTTCTTCCATAACCGGATTACCACTAAATTCTTGAAATACGATTGAATACTTATTATCTGTTTCCACTTCTCCATAAGTTGTGTCAATTGACGTGCTGACAATAGATTCTAGAATAGATCCTATGCCTTCTTCTACATCACTCTGTTCCTGTAAAGTTAAGAACTCAGTTTCTTCCCCGTTAACATCTTTCACGTTGTCCACGGCAACTTGAATTCCCAAGTCACGAATTTTGTACGGACTTTCTACAATTTCTTTCCGTATACGATTGAATTCATAATTGATCATCTCTTTGTCAAATTCATAATCTCCATTATCGCCAGAAGCCGCACCAGGATAATTTGGTACATCATCCTCTCCCGCGCCTACTGTACCACCTTCTGGAGGATTCCCAGTGTAAGATTCTTGGATAGTTTCTAAACTGACAGGCAACCCTTCCATATTTTCAATATCTACCGGCTCAACTAGTTCTTCAACTCGGTTTTCTTGTGTAAAATCAATATCTGCGGTAACCGATACAATAATGTTATCTAGTCCTACCATCGCACCTAGCATTTGTTGCAGTCTACGTTGAATATCTCGCTCAACATCCTTCTTCACGGTTTGTTGATATGTATGTGAATTTTGTGTTGCATATTGAGATGTGCTATTCAGATCAAAGTACTCAAAGTATTGGTTCATAATCCCGATATTTTCTTCCGTAAGATTAGGAACTGCTTTTGAAACCAAATGATAGAGCGCACGTATTTGATGTTCCTCAAATTGATAACCTGGTTGAGTATGCAGTACAATGGCAGCTGATGTTTCTCCTGCATTGTCGCCAACAAACACCGTTTCTTCCGGAAGATTGATCATAACTTCTGCTTTTTGAATACCTTCGATGCTAGTGATTAGATTAGCAAGTTCTGACTGCATTGCATCAAGTTTCATCATATTGAATTCATTATCAGTGATACCGAAAGACGAATTCTCGCTAAATATGGAATAATCGATATTACCATTATTCGGTAGACCTTTACCTGCCAATTCCACCAGCAAAGTGTCCACTTGATTTTCTGGAACGGTAATGGTTGTACCACCGTCCTTCAATTCATACGCAACACCTCTAGAATCCAATTCCGCTTTTATTTGACTTGCTTCCTGCACGGATAAATCCGAATACAATGGAACCAATTTCTCTTTGGAATTAAACGTAAAAAAAGAGATGGCAATGATAACTAGGATGCTTGCAACTGCCGTCCCAATATATATTTTTTGATTTTTTTTTGATTGCCTTTTCCAAAAGTCCTTAGATGAATCTTTCCAATGTAATAACTTTTCCTTCATAGCATCCTCCACCAATGTGTACGCTAAAGCGATTATTTTTCTCTATATCGCAATATACCAATTATTAAACTAGACTTGCATCCTCATTACCTCATTATAAGCATCGATTACTTTTTGTTGGACCTGAACAGTCATTTCAAGTGTAATACTCGCTTTTTGAGCTGTAATCATAACGTTATGTAAATCCTTCACTTGTCCTGTCGCTAACATATTAGTCATTTGATCCGATTTATTTTGAGCTTCATTTAGTTTTTCAATTGCCCCTTTTAGTGTGTTTGCAAAGTTTGATTGTGCTTCAGCTGGGGTAGACTTGTTTGTAGATGTAAGTATCCTTTCAGTCCCAACGTTAGGATTTAAATTAATATTCATTATGGCAACTCCTTACTCCCGTTATTTACCAATCTCTAGTGCCTTCATGAGCATCCCTTTACTAGCATTTAATGCAGTAATATTCGCTTCATAGGACCTGGTTGCGCTCATAAGGTCAACCATTTCTTGTAAAGGGTCCACATTAGGCATTTGTACGTAACCAGTCTCGTTAGCATCTGGGTGGTTTGGATTAAAGACCATTTTAAAAGGTGTCTGAGCTTCCGTGATAACTGAAGCTTTCACACCTGATGTCTCGATCCCGTTATTTCTTGCAGCATTAAAATGTGATTTAAAGCTGCTTCCATCGCTGTTAAAAGAAACTAACTTTCTACGATAAGGCTCCCACTCTCCATTTTCATTCACTCTAGCGCGTGTAGACTCGCTATTCGCAATATTTGAGGATACGACATCCATACGTAGACGTTGTGCGGTAAGTGCACTAGAACTAATATTCATACTATGGAAAATAGACATCCCTATCTCCCTCCTTTAATTACAGTTTGAAGGCTTCCGAACTTTCCATTGATTCGATCAATTAAACTATTATAATAGATTTGGTTTTTAGCTAACTCAGACATTTCTTTATCAATATCAACATTATTTCCATTATGGTTGTAAGTCGTACGGTTGTTTGTAATTATTTGATGGCCCGCTCCTTTAGAGCTGTTAAAGGGGATATGCCGTGGATTTGTACGCTTTGCATGAAAAGAATTACTGAGGGTATCGTTCAATACTTCTTTAAAAACCACTTCTTTTGACTTGTAATTTGGTGTGTCTACGTTTGCTATATTGCTAGATATCGTACGGTTTTTCGTAGCTGAGTAATTCAGCGACTGCTCTAAGTTGGATATAGTTCCTCCAAACAAGTCCATGTCAACTTCCTCCTAATTAAAAAGTATCATTCCTACGGACACATAATAGCTAACTCCTACGAACATTGTATGTTAATTCATTATCAAAGTCTATCTTTTTCGCTAATTTACTCCAACTTTCGACAAAATAATTATAAAATACCAGTTCTTTAGCACTAAATTTCAGTTTTAATTATTTGAATTTTGACTGAAAAATGGTTATTTTGCTGTTTTTGGTACCAACATTTCCATATTATACCATAGATTTGTTATCTAGTTAATTTTGTAGGGGTATAAATCCTTATTAATATAACTAAGTTTTTCCCCAAAAAAAATTGGAAAACACTCATTTGAATGTTTTCCAATTTAATATATAAGAATCAGAGAAACGCTAATACATTATTTAGCAGCTCAAGATAAGAAAACTTCTCAACTGGTTACTTCTTATCTAGAACGTAATTTTTCTAATTCCACAAGGAACTTATCATTCAGTACTTTAATATACGTCCCTTTCATACCTAGAGAACGAGATTCGATGACACCCGCACTTTCAAGTTTACGAAGTGCATTTACAATAACTGAACGTGTAATACCTACACGGTCTGCAATTTTACTTGCGACAAGCAGACCTTCATTACCATTAAGCTCTTCGAAAATATGATCAATTGCCTCAAGTTCACTGTAAGATAGAGAGCTGATAGCCATCTGAACAACCGCTTTACTTCTTGCCTCCATCTCGATCTCTTCTGTTTTTTCTTGTAAGATTTCCATACCTACAACAGTTGCACCATATTCTGCAAGTAATAAATCATCGTCATTGAAAGCATCTTCCACACGACCTAAGATTAACGTACCAAGACGTTCTCCACCGCCAAGAATCGGAACAATTGTCGTTAAACCATTTTGAAATAGTTCTTTGTTCTCTACCGGAAACACAGTTTGTGGACTATTTATATCTAAGTTAGCTGTCGTCTCATATACGTTATATAAACCTTGAGTATAATCCTCTGGGAACTGTCTTTGCTCGAGCATGTTCTTCATACGCTCATTTTGAATTTCCTGGCTTACTGCAACCCCTAAAAGCTTACCTCTTCTGCTGACGATATATACGTTACCGCCAATTACATCACGTAGTGTCGCGGACATTTCGTTGAAGTTAACTGATTTACCTGCCGCTTTTTGTAACATTGCATTAATTTTTCTTGCTCGATCTAATAGTTTCATGATAATCCTCCATTTGCATTTGAATTTTTATAATATAAATTGACTTAAGTCCTTGTTTTTTACTATATTTCCTAGTTTTTGATCCACGTAAGCAGAAGTGATATCAATTCTTTCCAGGGTAATATCCGGTGCCTCGAACAATAAATCTTCGAGTAATTTTTCCAAAATTGTATGAAGTCTACGTGCACCAATATTGTCGGTATCTTGATTCACTTGGTATGCTACTTCCGCAATACGTTCAATGGAATCTTCTTTAAATACAACTTCTATTCCTTCCGTCCTTAAAAGAGCCTCATATTGTTTTGTTAGAGCATTCGAAGGATCGGTCAGTATTAGTTTAAAGTCCTCTACGGACAATTTCTCCAATTCGACACGAATCGGAAATCTTCCTTGTAATTCAGGTATTAAGTCGGATGGTTTTGACATATGAAATGCACCGGCAGCTATAAAAAGAATGTGATCTGTTTTTACCGGCCCATGTTTGGTCACAACGGTAGAACCTTCCACTATCGGCAAGATATCGCGTTGAACACCTTCCCGAGAAACATTCGCCTGCTCTTTTGCACCACCGGCAACCTTATCGATTTCATCAATGAAGATGATACCCGCTTGTTCAGCACGCTCAGTAGCCTCCTGGGAAACCTCTTCCATATCGACTAATTTCTGTGCTTCTTGTTGAGTCAATATTTTTCTAGCTTCCCGAACAGGGACCTTTCGTTTTTTCTTTTTAGTTGGCATGAATTGTCCAAATGCATCTTGCATATTCATCCCCATTTGTTCCATACCCGAACCCTGTAGCAAGTCAAACATGGAGGGCGGAGTTTCGGTAATTTCAACCGTTACTATCTTATCCTCCAACTCTCCAAGTGCAAGCATACGCTCTACTTGTTGGCGTTTATTTCTAACTTCCTCATCCTGCGTGTCATTCTGTGTTTCACTATCATGAGGAGTTTGATTGAAGAGCATCTCAAACGGATTTTTAATGGATGTCTGCTTTTTAGTCTGAGGTACGAGTAAATTGACTAAACGTTTATCTGCTTCTTTTTTCGCAGCATCTTGGACTTTTGCCAACTTCTCCTCTTTTACCATTCGAACCGACATCTCAACCAAGTCTCGAACCATGGATTCCACATCTCTGCCGACATAGCCAACTTCAGTAAACTTTGTTGCTTCGACTTTGACAAATGGTGCTTTTACCAACTTAGCAAGTCTCCTTGCAATCTCAGTCTTACCTACACCAGTTGGTCCGATCATCAAAATGTTTTTCGGTACAATTTCATCTTTGATTTGCTCATCCAGCTTCATCCGTCGGTATCTGTTTCTTAGGGCTACTGCTACAGAGCGTTTGGCATTCTTCTGCCCGACAACGTACTTATCTAATTGTTCAACAATTTGTCTTGGAGTAAGCTCCATCCCCATATTTTGGAAATACCTCCTATTAATTAAGTACCTCTACAGTCAGCTGATTATTTGTATAAACATCAATCTCTCCAGCGATTTCCAGAGCAGTTCGCGCTATTTGTTCGGCAGACAAACTATTTGCATGTTTGACAAGTGCTCTACCTGCACTCAAGGCGTAATTCCCACCCGAACCAATAGCGAGAATTCCGTCATCAGGTTCTATTACTTCCCCTGTTCCGGAAACAAGATACATACTTTCCTTGTTCATGACGATCAACATCGCTTCTAGCTTCCTGAGCACTCGGTCACTGCGCCATTCCTTAGCCAGTTCAACCGCCGCGCGGGCCAAGTTTCCATTATATGCATTCAAATTGCTCTCAAATTTCTCAAAAAGTGTGAAAGCATCTGCAACAGAACCGGCAAATCCCGCTAAAACTTGGCCGTTATACAGTTTTCGAACTTTTTTTGCTCGGTGTTTCATCACTACCGCATTCCCCATTGTGACTTGGCCGTCACCACACATGGCACATGCACCATCATGCTGAATAGCGAATATCGTTGTGGCATGCATCTCTTGGGTCAATTCCCATCACCTCGCATCTGATTTTAACTAATTATCATTTGCCCTCGGGTGTGTCTTCATATAAACCTCACGCAAATGATCTTTTGTAACGTGGGTATAGATTTGCGTGGAAGATAGATTTTCATGCCCTAATAACTCTTGCACAGTACGTAAATCTGCTCCTTCATTCAATAAGTGGGTAGCAAATGTATGACGTAATTTATGTGGATGGAGGTTTATTGTAAGAGCAGCGGTTTCTACCATCTTATTCAGGATGAGTCTGATTCCTCTTGTAGTGAGCGGATTTCCCCTTGCATTCAGAAATAAGGCATCCGTTTGTTGATTTGATTTTTCAACTAAACTTAAACGACCTTCATTAATATATGTTTCAAGAGCTATCTCTGCAAATCTACCAAAAGGTACATATCTTTCTTTTCTGCCTTTCCCTCTAACAAAAATGGTTCCAATAGTAAAGTCGATGTCACCTAGCCGCAATCCCTGACATTCACTTACACGGATTCCCGTTCCGTAAAGAACTTCCAACAATGCTTGATCTCTTTGACCAAGAGGCTGCGTCATGTCATTCACCTCAAAAAGCTTTTCCAATTCCTCTTCATAAAGAAAACCAGGAACGTTTCGTTCTTGTTTTGGCAAATGGATATGAATGAACGGATTGACTATCGCATCATCCTCTCTCTCCAAATACTTGAAAAAGCTACGAAGAGATGAAATTTTTCTGGAAACGGATTTTCTCGATAATTGTTGATCATATAATTGAGTAAGATATAAGCGGACTACTTGTGCATCCACATTGGAAAGGTCAGTAATTCCTTCTCCTTTCAGAAATTGGTGAAAGGAGTGAAGATCGTCTTGATAATATTTGATAGTATAAGGGGAAGCATTTTTTTCAATTTGTAAATAAGCTACAAATCCTTGACAATTTTGTACAAAATTCTCCAATTCTTCACCCCATATTTTTCCTGAATAAATAATAACATAGCCTATCTTCAAAATCAATTGATTTACCAAAATTAAAACAAAATTCAGAATCGGTCTACATTATGGCATATCAAAATAATTCGACTTATTCAATCGGTCCAGTTTGTTATTTTACCCACCACCTGGTAATTATATTCATTTGTAATACTCGAGTCAATCAGAATATATTAGATTTTTCTTAGAAAAATACAATTTGGTGAACATTTTGTGAATATATTTTTACATTGACGAGCAGCAGTACAAAAATTCCGTTGATTAGTATCTCATATTTCAGGAAAATTACCAAACAAAACAATACTATCAATTATATTATTATCAATATTGCCATTCTATTCCATATATATTCATGCTTTGAAAGAATTTTTAAGAAATAGCGAACAATCGAAATGAATTATAATTACGTTAAAACCACAGCAAAATAAAACTAGCCGTTCGTATCATGGAACAGCTAGCTTTGTTCTACTTCTTTATAGTCACAATTGGTACATTGGACTTGAGTTGCCTTTTTGACTTTCTTCTCCACTAAAAGTGATTCGCATTTTGGACAAGGACGCGCAATTGGTTTATCCCATGATACGAAATCACATTCCGGAAAGCGATCGCAACCATAGAACACTCGGCGTTTTTTCGATTTACGTTCAACTATATTGCCTTCTTTACATTTCGGGCAATCTACACCGATTTCTTTCAATATCGGTTTTGTATTGCGGCAATCCGGGAAATTGGAGCAAGCCATAAATGTACCATACCGACCAAGCTTATAGACCATTTCATGTCCACACTTTTCACAATCTATGCCAGCAGGTTCATCTTTAATTTCGATTTTTTCCATCTCTTCTTCCGCAAAACTTAACCGTTTTTTAAAGTCTTGATAAAACTCATCAATAACTTTTACCCATTCTGTTTTTCCTTCTTCAATTGTGTCTAAATCTTTTTCCATTGATGCAGTAAAATCCACATCGATGATTTCAGGAAAATACTCTTCTACAGCTTCACTTACAATTGTTCCTAATTCTGTTGGAATAAATCTTTTGTTATCGATAGAAACATAGCCTCTACGTTGAATGGTATCTAATGTCGGCGCATAAGTGGATGGCCTTCCGATTCCCAATTCTTCCATCGCACGGACTAGTCTTGCTTCTGTAAAACGTGGTGGAGGTTGAGTAAAATGTTGATTCGGGTTAATTTCTTTTGAAGTTACTACTGTTCCTTCTTCCAGTTCAGGAAGCAGTTTATCTTCCACTTTTTTATTGTCGTCGGTACCTTCAACGTAAACCTTCATAAATCCACTAAATTTCACCTGCGAACCGGTAGCTCTAAACTCCACCTCATTATTTTTGAGATGTACAGTTACCGTGTCCATAATAGCTGGTGCCATTTGGCTCGCAATGAACCTCTCCCAAATCAGTTTATACAGACGATATTGATCATTGCTCAGAACATCTTTCAAAGAACGCGGGTCACGTAAGGCGGAAGTCGGACGAATAGCCTCGTGGGCGTCTTGGGCTCCTTGCTTATTCGCAGTATCCTTTTGAGAGCCTACGTATTTATTTCCATATTTACTCTCAATATATTCCTTCGCTTCTTTTTTTGCAGTTTCAGAGATTCGTGTAGAATCTGTACGCATGTAGGTAATTAAACCGGTAATGCCTCCTGCTCCTCTTCCAAGATCAATACCTTCATAAAGTTGCTGAGCCACCATCATTGTTTTTCTTGCTCGGAAATTTAATTTCCTAGCTGCTTCTTGTTGTAGCGAAGAAGTAATGAACGGTTTTGCGGGATTACGTTTTCTTTCTCGTTTATTTACCTTGTCGATAAGGAAACTATTTCCCTTCATTTGTTGTTGAATCTTTTTGACATCTTCTTCTGATTTCAATTCTTGTTTTTTACCGCCTACTCCGTAAAAAGCTCCTTCAAAAATTTCTTTTTCCTTTTCAAAAACAGCTTCAATTGACCAATACTCTTCTGGTTTGAAATTTTCAATTTCTTTTTCTCGGTCGATGATCATCTTGAGTGCAACAGATTGCACCCTACCAGCACTTAGTCCTTTTTTCACTTTTTTCCAAAGCAGAGGACTAATATTGTAGCCGACTAATCGATCAAGTATTCTCCTCGCTTGTTGGGCATCTACTAAGTCATGATTAATGGATCGTGGATGTTTAAACGATTCTTTGATAGCATCCTTGGTAATCTCGTTGAAAACGACCCGACAATCGGAATCCCCGTCAACATTGAGTGCATGGGCCAAATGCCAAGCAATTGCTTCACCTTCGCGATCCGGGTCAGCTGCAAGATAGATTTTCTTCGCCTTTTTTGCAGACTTGCGAAGTTCTTTCAACACTTCACCTTTACCACGGATGGTAATGTATTTTGGCTCGTAACCATTCTCTATATCAACGCCCATTTGGCTCTTAGGCAAGTCACGAACATGACCCATGGAAGCTTTAACTTCATATTTTTTTCCTAAATAACGTTCGATTGTTTTGGCCTTAGCAGGCGACTCTACAATCACTAAATAATCTGCCATACTGTTTCCTCCTAAAATGAGGTTGTAAAACAAGTTCTGATAAATTGAATTGATTGACGAGGACAATCTTGTCCAAGCCATCAATTTTCCAATTGAATGAATGAAGGTATAAACTTATACCTTTAGGATTTACATTATTTCCTCGAAGTTTTTTAAAAGTAAAGATTTCAAGCAAACTGTTAAAAGTGAAATCCTCACTTATACTAATGACTTAATCTTGTTTTGTCAAACTTATTATCTAAAATAACTATTTATCTCATCAATAATTGAAGTCTTTTAGTTAGATGTGCTAACTGCTGTATTTTCTTTCCCATACTCCTGCTGCCTCAACCATTCTTCACGTATATCATTGGCATGGTGGGTCAATTTTGCACCTTCTTGTATCAGGAGATGGCAACCTTTCGTTTGTTGAATCAGAGGGGATCCTGGTACAGCAAAAACTTCCCTACCCTGCTCCAACGCTTGGTCAACGGTAATCATTGTTCCACTT
The DNA here is from genome assembly GCF_042678205.1 of Oceanobacillus luteolus. NCBI lineage: Bacteria > Bacillati > Bacillota > Bacilli > Caryophanales > Bacillaceae > Oceanobacillus > Oceanobacillus luteolus. The sequence continues at coordinate 106,476 of NZ_JBHUDE010000040.1, read as the reverse complement.
TTTTCCATTGCTTCAATCACAAGTGTACCAAATGATAGGCCACTAATAATTCGATTGCGCTCGGGGAAATGGTACCTCGCAGGTTTTGTAAAAGGAGGGTACTCGCTAATAACGAGACCTGTTTGAACAATCTCTTTAAATAATGGAATATGTTCTGACGGATAAATATATTCGAATCCGCCACCTAAAATTGCAATTGTCCTACCTTTTAACTTTAAAGCGAGCTCATGTGCATAACCATCAATTCCTCTTGCCATCCCACTGACAATAACCCAATGCTCCTTCACCAGTGGCGTAAGAATATAATCCATTTTTGGCCTTGCTTCCATTGATGGTTTTCTAGAACCTATCACACTAAGCAATTTATTCTGCTTTAGTATTTCTATGTCGCCAAGACAGTATAATACCATTGGAGCATCCTTTATCGTTCTTAACACAGCTGGATAGGTTTCGTCAACTATTGTAATTATTTTGTATGTGTTAAGTGCATCGATAACAATTTTTCTGAGGTGTGGGTCACGGAGGGTTTGATACAGATGGGTTGCTGTTTTCATTGGTATAGAGTAATGGAGATTCAGTTCCGCAGGGCTAAATTCATATATCGATGATAAAGTGGGATCCTTCGACAAAAATTGACGTAATAACCGTCTGCTTAAAAGGTTAGTCATGGAGAGATGGATTAATCGGTAACGGGTTCGTTTCATTTACTCACTTCCTCTTATATTTATTAGAAAAAAGGGCCAAAAGTCAGCACTTTTAGCCCTTTTACTACAGGTATCACATAAGTCATACCGTGCAAAAATCATCATTTAAGCTCATTGTATGATTTATAGCTTAATGTGTCTTACACTTTTCCGCCAATCCTTTTTCTTTAAGGAGTTTGATCATTGTTTCGCCCATGACGGAAGGAGTTTCTGCAACCGCAATTCCACATTCCTTCATCACACGATTTTTCGCTTCAGCAGTTCCTTCGCCGCCAGAAATGATTGCACCAGCATGCCCCATTCTTTTACCTGGAGGTGCTGTTGCTCCGCCAATGAATCCAACTACAGGTTTTGTCATATTCTCTTTTACCCATTGTGCAGCTTCTTCTTCGGCTGTTCCACCGATTTCACCAATCATGATAACTGCTTCAGTTTCAGGGTCTTTATTGAATGCATCCAACACATCAATAAAGTTTGTACCGTTAACAGGGTCGCCACCGATCCCTACTGCGGTAGTTTGCCCGTATCCTGCTTCAGTCAATTGATGTACAGCTTCATATGTCAATGTACCTGAACGGGAAACAACCCCAATATGACCTTTTTTATGGATATATCCAGGCATAATACCGATTTTACATTCATCAGCCGTAATGACACCTGGGCAGTTTGGACCAATTAATCGCGTTTTCTTACCTTCCATATATCGTTTTACTTTTACCATATCTAATACTGGTATATGCTCGGTAATACAGATGACAAGATCTAGCTCCGCATCTGTAGCTTCGATGATTGCATCCGCAGCGAATGGAGCAGGTACGTAGATTACAGATGCTGTAGCACCCGTAGCCTCCACCGCTTCCTGAACAGTGTTAAACACCGGTACACCTTCGACTTCTGTTCCACCTTTTTTCGGAGAGGTACCTCCAACAATTTTTGTCCCGTATTCTAGCATTTGCTTCGTATGAAATCTAGCAGTTCCCCCGGTAATACCTTGGACAATTACTTTTGTATCTTTATCAACAAATACGCCCATATCGTTTCGTCCGCCCTTTCTCCAAAATTACGTTTTTCTGATTTCTAATTTGAGTTATTTTACTAGAGAAACAATTTTCTGTGCCCCATCAGCCATGGAGTTCGCTGGTGTGATATCTAAACCAGATTCGTTTAGAATTTTCTTACCTAAATCTACGTTTGTTCCTTCTAAACGGACTACTAACGGAATTTGTAAGCCAACCTCTTTTGTAGCGGCAACAACTCCCTCAGCAATAACATCACATTTCATAATTCCACCGAATATATTAACAAAAATCCCTTTAACATTTGGATCTGAAAGGATGATCTTAAACGCTTCCGTAACTTTCTCAGCCGTAGCGCCACCTCCAACATCAAGGAAGTTTGCCGGATCGCCACCATAATATTTGATGATATCCATCGTTGACATGGCAAGACCTGCCCCATTAACCATACAACCAATGTTTCCGTCAAGCGAAACATAGCTTAAGTCATGTTTGGAAGCTTCGATTTCTTTTTCATCTTCTTCATCTAAGTCACGTAATTCGACAATGTCTGGGTGACGATATAACGCATTATCATCAAAGTTCAACTTTGCGTCCAATGCCAATACTTCTCCGTCACCAGTTGTAACGAGTGGGTTAATTTCAGCAATCGAGCAATCTTTAGCGACAAACGCTTCATATAATGAAGTCATAAATCCGACTGCTTTATTTATTAATTCATGCGGGATATTCATATTGAATGCCAATCTTCTAGCTTGGTAAGGTGCTAGTCCAACTACAGGATCAACAACCTCTTTAAAGATTTTCTCAGGTGTTGCCGCTGCAACCTCTTCAATTTCGGTTCCTCCTTCTTCGGAACCCATTAGCACGACACGGGATGTTGCTCTATCAAGAACCACACCTATGTAATATTCTTTTTTAATATCGCAGCCTTCTTCAATCAAGAGTCTTTTAACTTCTTTACCTTCCGGCCCAGTTTGATGCGTAACAAGTACTTTGCCTAGTATTTCATCAGCATATGTACGAACCTCATCCAAACCTTTAGCTACTTTGACTCCTCCGGCTTTTCCACGTCCCCCTGCGTGAATCTGCGCCTTTACTACAGTTACATCAGTTCCAAGCTTTTCAGCAGCCTCTACCGCTTCATCAACGGAATAAGCTACATGCCCTCTAGGAACTTTCACACCAAAATCGCGCAGTAATTCTTTAGCTTGATATTCGTGAATGTTCATCTTTCATCCTCCCCAACATATTAAATGCAATTCCATTGTATTAAATTAAAACCGTTTTCACAAGAGATAAGAGATAAGAGATTGTAAATCTTTTATTCATTCACTCTTTATCTTCCAATTGTTTATCTGTTTCATAGATAAAAGCGAATACTTCAGCGACAACTTGATAAAGTTCCTCAGGTATATATTCATTCACATTCAATTCAGCCAATAGCTCTACTAATGAGGAATCTTCAACGACTGGGATATCATGCTGATCAGCAAGTTTAATAATTTCTTCAGCGATATATCCTTTTCCAGCTGCACTTACAAATGGAGCGGAGTCCTTATCTTTGTTATAACGTAGGCTCACGGCCTTCCTTTGGCTTTCCATCATATACGAAAATCCACCCCCTGGCTATCATCCCTGCGATATGCTTCTTGACCGATAGAATGCTTCTCCTTCTCTTTCAACTTTCTAAATTGAATAGAAGATAGCCGATAATTTAAAGCGTCCAGACCTGTTTCAAGATTTTCTTTAAATTGTTTCGAAATGACTGGAAGACCTTTTGTATTATTAAAAACAGTAATTGCCACAGCCCGTTGTTGGATGTTTACATCAATCACCGTCTCTTTAAGCTTCTCTAATTCTAGGTAAAAAATGATTCGACAGTAATCAGGGTCAATTTCTCCATCTTCATTTTTCTTACCTTCGAATTCAAGGGCGAGATCATTGACGAGCCCCAATCTTTCTGCAGGAAGCTGCAGAGCAGCCTGTACAAAAGTTGCCGTATCATTGACGCTTTGTATTTGTACTCCTTGAATGACGTTAAGTAATCTTGAATACTGATCCTGGCTGATATACTCCTGTCCTCCTATTAGCTGGAGTAACAATCCTTTTATCGTCTGTTGTAAGTTACTGGGAACCTTCTCAGTTACCAAGCGATGTTCATAGTCCAAACCCAACATTGTATATGATTGGCGGATATGCTCAATAAACTTCTCTTTCGTAGAGAGTTCCAAAAAGTTCTCTTGTTCCATCGTGGTCCTTGCTAAGCGTAATATATGATCCAGATGCTCCCCATTATTTAATGCTTGCAACCCTCGGTATACAGCTAAAATATTTTGCTGTGATTGAAGTAGAGAATTTAAAGTTTGATGGTGGTTTTGCGGAATAAAAGGAAAAATGTGCTGTTTCAACTCGCTTTGCAATGAATTCAATAACTCACCTGATAATGCGTTTCCTGTTGCTTGTTGAAGCATGATTCTCGGAGTCCATTTATCTAGGAATAATTGCACTGCTTTCGTAAATTCGTTTCTTCGTGAATCGATATGATAAAATACCCGAAGAATATCTCGGTCATTCAATTGAATAGGGAGTTGATTAGTGGGATTAGTTAGATTTTTTCCCGTAAAATGACTCCATTCTTTGACCCATGTTGTAAAGTCCACCTTATGTGAAATAAAGCCTAAACCTTTTAAGATCCGATACATCGCATCGTTATTAGATTTATTTTGGGTGTTGATATATTGTAATAATCCATCCCGAAAGCTCACTGGCTTTTCAGTTAATTTATCAATCATTTCAAGCAGTTGCCGCTCCGTGTTGACAAAATGTCTGTCTAAATTCCTCCTATTTTCACTAGTAAGAAAGTTCAAGTTAGAAGAGGAATGCTCCTTTAAGGCAGTCAATTCCTCACTAATACTTGTCGACTTGCTAGCTAAAAGAGACTGAAAAGTAGATTCAGTAATCGGCAACTTTTTTAAAATCATTTCAAATAAAACCATGGAAACCAATCCACTATTTTTCTCCCCCTTTAGGAGTTGAATAGCGGATTGAAGCTCAGCTTTATCAAAAGGTATAGCATAATTTGTAAGCAGTTGCAGCAACTGCAAATTTTGCTTTGAGCTCTTAATTCCAAGACTTTTTAATAGTTTGGCTAAATTGGTTGTTTCTTCTCTTTTCAATTGGTCTCCAAGCACTCTTAATTGCAGCATACTTGCATTTGCAGTAACCTGAAAATGATATCTTGCTCCAAGCTCTAATCCAACCTCTAGCTTGGCAACAAAACGGTTTCCACCAAGACTGATTTCAGCCTTATTTTCCGGATAAAGTTTTAGTACTTTCCCCTGAATGATTTGACCTGAACGGAGTGGTACTGGACCATTGCGTATTGGATTTAAAGAGGGCATGTTTGATACTTTGGAAAAATGCAATGGTGAAACCTCCTTTATTGACCAATGAATTTCCGGACTGGTGCGAAAGATCTACGATGATATGGAGACGCACCATACCTTTCTAAGCTTTCCATATGTTTTTTTGTACCGTAACCCATATTAGAATTAAAGTCATACATCGGGTATTCATTATGTATTTTTCTCATTAAACGATCACGTGTCACCTTAGCCAATATACTTGCAGCTGCAATAGTAATACTTTTTGCATCACCCTTAACGATTACATCAAACGACATAGTCAATTGAGGTAAGGCAACTGCGTCAAGAAGCACATGATCAGGCTTTTGCGATAAACCATCAACCGCTTGATACATAGCAAGCTTTGTAGCTTCCAGTATATTTAAATGGTCAATTTGTTCGTTGGAAATCACTGCCACATTATAACTAACAGCTTGTTCTATGATGATGTCAAAGAAATTCTCTCTTTCTTTTTCCGTAAGTTGTTTGGAATCATTCAAGCCAAGCAGGACAAAATCATCCGGTAAAATAACAGAAGCCGCGACTACAGGCCCCGCTAAAGGACCACGCCCAGCTTCATCTACACCCGCTATATATTGATGACCGTTATTCTTAGCATGTTTCTCATATGTCAACATTTCTTCAAAGTTAGCAAGCTGTTGCTCTTTCTTTAATTTTTCTTTCTCATATTTATGAAGGAGAACTTGAACCCCTTTGCGTTCATCCCGCTTTAATTGCTCTATTAATTCCTCCGTGATTTCATTATGTTCAAACATCTGTCTTATAACAGCAATCGATTTAGTATTCATATTCAACATTTCCCCCGCACACATCTTGTTCATGATTCTAGTTGTTCCGGTTCTTCTAGTGAAATCCGCCCTATTCTGCCAGCACGAAGATCGCGTAGGAGTAACTCAGAGACTTTATCGAAATCAACTTCTCCTCCGCTTTCCAATGCACCACGCTTTTTGCCGATAATTTCAAACACTTCCAACATATCGTCTAATTCTGCCGGTACTGAAAAACGATCAAAAAGCTCATTAGGATAATGTACTTGCAGAAAGCGGATCACATATACTGTAATATCTTGTAAAGATAAGATTGTATCTTTAATAGTGCCAATGGCTGCAAGACGATATCCTACCGTTTGATCTTCAAATTTTGGCCATAGAATACCTGGAGTATCTAGCAGTTCAAAATCTTTTTTTATTTTAATCCATAACTGTTGTTTAGTTATTCCTGGACGGTCACCCGTTTTAGCTGCTTTTCTATTGGCTAATCGATTGATTAAAGTGGATTTCCCTACATTAGGTATACCAAGTATCATTGCGCGATGTGCCCTGGGTTTTACCCCCTTAGCCACTAACTTATCAATTTTCTTTTGACCGATTTTTTTCGCTAATGATATAACTTGTTTTATATCTTCTTTATTGTTCACATCCACAGCCACTGCTGGTATATCGTTGTCTTTATAATAAGATAACCATTTTTCTGTTACTTTTGGGTCAGCGAGATCCCGCTTCATTAGAACTACCATTTTATCTTTATTCTGGATAATCTGGTGCAGTAAGGGGTTCTCTGACGACTGTGGTGCCCGAGCATCCAAGAGTTCTATTACAAAGTCAACTAGTTTTAAGTTTTGTTCGACTTCTCGTCTAGCTTTGGCCATATGGCCTGGAAACCATTGTACTTGCATCTATATCACCTATTCTCCCACAAATTGAATACGATCAAATGGCCAATAAATCAGACTGGCTTTTCCTACAATTTGATCCATATCTATTAATCCGATCATTCGACTATCAGTGGAATTCCCACGATTGTCACCTAGTACCAATACATAACCCTCTGGGATTACTTCATGATTGCCTGGTAGTTCTTCGAGAGTAAAATCATTCTTTACAGACTGGAATGTAGCCGATTGCTTATTTTCCGGTAAAAATTCCTCTTCAACAGGCTCACCGTTTATGTGGAGAACATTATCGACCACTGCTACATGCTCACCAGGTAGACCAACTACACGCTTAATGAAATCTTTTTGGGCGTCCGCATGAAAAACCACAATATCGAATCGCTCTGGATCTTTAAAGTTATAACTGAACTTATTCACAATCATCTGATCCCGGTCATGTAATGTTGGCAACATGGATGGACCATCTACAATGATTGGAGCGAATAAAAACATCCGAACGATAAAAGCTATACCAAGCGCGACCAATAAAGCTTTCATCCATTCTAACCATTCATTCTTCTTCTTTTTCGCCATATGTTCTCCTCCGACACTCACATTTCCTTATCCATTCATAAGTTTAATCAATAAGTATGTACATTATAACATTTAACGACTAACTATAAAATTATAAAAGGAGCTTGAACAATTGCTCAAGCTCCTTTCGTGTTTTATTTGATCTGTTTTGAAATTAGCGACGTTCTTTAATACGTGCAGCTTTTCCACGTAGATTACGTAGATAGTAAAGCTTAGCACGACGTACAATACCACGACGAGTAACTTCAATTTTGTCAACACGTGGTGAGTGTACTGGGAAAGTACGTTCCACACCTACACCGTAAGAGATTTTTCTTACTGTGAATGTTTCACTGATACCACCGTTTTGACGTTTGATTACTACACCCTCAAAAATCTGGATACGCTCACGAGTTCCTTCAACAACTTTCACGTGAACTTTTACCGTATCTCCAGCTCTGAATTCTGGGTGATCTGTACGAAGCTGATCTTTAGTAATTTCTGCAATTAGTTCTTGCATTTGCTTCACTCCTTCCAAACCAATGTTCATCATTCTCTATAGGAACAGCGGAACATCGTTTATACGTGCATAAACACAAGTTTAAATATAGCATAAACAAACAACATATTCAACTTATTTTTAAAAATAATCTTTGTAAATTTTGTAGCTTACATAGATTGTATAATAATTAATGATTTCTTTATATGCGAGACAACTCCGCTCCAAGGTCCGCAGTCCGGATACACCTTCGCTTTCCGCGGGCGGCTGATGAGCCTCCTCGGGCTACGCCCCGCGGGGTCTCATCGATGCCTCTCTTCCCGCAGGAGTCTTCGGTGTATCCGAGCCGCTCCCAGAAAAATCTATTAGTTGGATCTTTGAATGGTATTAATTAATATATAAGCTTTTACTTACTAATATATATTATAAATTAACAATTAATAGAAATGTAATGAAATAATTGTCGCTAAATACAATACCCATAATCCACTGAACTAATAAATGTATAGCAGGGAGCAGTCCAAATACCTCGTAACTCCTGCGGAAGGAAAGGCCTAGGGGGGAGACCCCACAGGGCATTTATGCCCACGGAGGCTCCCCCAACCGCTCGCCGAAAGCGAGAGGTATTTGGACTGCGGACTTCAGATGGAAATGTTTTTTATTCTATTCGTTTTAGTTCTTGTATGATTTGTTTTTCTTCTTCTGTGAGTGGATAGGTTTCTAGGAGATCGGGTCTGCGTTCAAGTGTGCGTTTTAGGGATTGTGTTTTTCTCCATTTGGCAATTTTAGCATGGTCTCCAGAGAGCAGAACATCAGGCACGCTCATATTGCGATAAGTTGCTGGTCTTGTATAATGAGGATGTTCCAGTAGACCGGTTGAAAACGAATCTTCTACCGCGGACTCTTCATTTCCTAATACATCAGGCAACAAACGGACAACACTGTCAACAATCACCATTGCTCCCAGCTCGCCACCAGTCAATACATAATCCCCAATCGAAATTTCATCCGTTGCTAATCCTAAGCGAATACGTTCATCATAACCTTCATAATGTCCACAAATAAAAATGAGATGATCCTCTTTTGCCAATTCCTCAGCCTTTTTTTGTGTATACTGTTCCCCTTGAGGGCAAAGTAGAACAATCCGCGGCTTCGTATCTTTCTCTTCAAGCAGGGCATCTACAGCATCAAATACAGGCTGGGGAGTGAGAACCATCCCGGCTCCTCCGCCATAGGGATAATCATCAACTTTTCTATGTTTATTTTCTGTATAATCTCTGAAATTCACTAGATTATATGAAAATTTATCTTTTTCTTGAGCTTTTTTTAATATGGACGATTGAAATACCCCTTCCATCATTTCGGGAAATAACGTTAAAATATCTATATGCATTAATCCAGCAGTCCTTCCATCAGTTCAATAAAAATTTTCTTATTTTCAATGTCAACTTTTTTTACAACAGGCTCTATATAAGGGATATAAGCATCTTTTTTTCCATGACGGCTCAACACCCATACATCATTCGCACCGGGAGCTAGTATTTCTTTAATATCGCCTAACTTTTCACCATTGAGATCGAATACTTCACATCCAATAATCTCATGGTAATAGAATTCATCCTCTGGTAACTCTAATTGTTGTTCTTCATGAATTTGCAAGTAGAGTCCCTTATATTTTTCGACATCATTGATGTTGTTCAGGTTCTTGAACTTTAAAAGGTCAAAACCTTTATGTATTCGATGACTTTCAATAATCAAGGGTACTGTATGATTTTCATCCTTAATATAAACTGTTTCACCGCTTGCAAACCGTTCTTCAAAGTCTGTAATTCTTTTTACTTTCACTTCTCCACGAATCCCATGGGTATTTACAATTTTACCGATATTAAACATTTTATTCGCCATTACTTCCACCTACCTATTCGTCTATTCGCACAACGATGTCATCTTTAATCACAATCGCTTGTCTCTTCATTAATTGTTCCCAATTTGCACCAATACTTACTTCAACAAGAGATTCAACTTCCCCCTCGACAATTTCACTTCCGTCTTCCAATATTTCTAGCTGTTCCTCTTTAAATGTAATCAGTTCAATTTCATCCTTACGTTTACTGATTTCCTTTTGGAACCTCAACTCTATCTCCTGCTTCGGCACACCTTTTTTATTCAGCATTTTTCGCTTTTCAAATAGGAGTTGTTGACACTCTTGTTCAAGTCGCATTTTTTGTTCAAAAAAATTGGATTTTATTTTGGCTTTACTTTGTTCGGTAATTACCTGCTTAATTTCAACTTTTTTAATAATTTTCACCATGTTCCCCCACTCTCGAGTATCAATAGTTGTATTCTTGAGCTCCCATTATCTTCAGGTGATTCGGTGAGAATGTATAAAAAGGGAAAGAAGAACCATTGGCTCCTTTCCCTTTTACATAATATCTAAGTAGATTCGCTTGTTCTCATCCGTTTTCGCTGCGTATACAACGGTTCGGATCGCTTTTGCAATACGTCCATTTTTGCCGATAACTTTGCCAACATCTTCTTCATGAACTTGAAGATGGTAAACAACTTTTGTTTCCTCTTCTCTTTCTGTAACTACGATATCCTCTGGATTATCGACAAGAGAAGTGACAATAGTTTCAATTAGGGCTTTCATGGTATCACACTACTTTGCTTGATTTTTCTGTTCGTGGAATTTCTTCATGATGCCTTCAGTTGAAAATAGATTACGTACTGTATCACTTGGTTTAGCACCATCAGCTAACCATTTAAGAGCTTTTTCTTCATCAATCTTCACTTCAACCGGGTTAGATACCGGGTTATATGTTCCGATTTGTTCGATTTGACGTCCGTCACGTGGAGAACGAGAATCTGCTACAACGATACGATAAAATGGATTTCTTTTAGAACCCATACGTTTTAAACGAATTTTAACAGCCATGTAAATTGCACCTCCAATTAATAGTTATTCACAAGTTTAAATTCTAACAGAAAATAATAGGTCTGTAAAGTGTTTTTACATTACAAAGAAAAAACATTTTACATAAACGGCAGTTTAAAGCCACCTCTACCTTTTTTACCCTTGCCTTTTTGCATATTCGTCATTTGTTTCATCATTTTCTTCATGTCTTCGAACTGCTTCAGCAATCTATTTACTTGGGATACAGTCGTACCTGATCCCTTTGCAATCCGCTTCTTCCTGCTTGCGTTAATGATACTTGGTTCTTGGCGCTCTTGTTTTGTCATAGATTTTACAATTGCTTCAACTTGACCTAATTGTTTTTCATCTACTTGTACATTTTTCAAGCCTTTCATCTTTCCAGCACCCGGAAGCATATCAAGCAGCTCATCAAGTGGACCCATCTGTTTGACTTGGGCCATTTGTTCAAGAAAGTCATCAAAAGTAAATGACATCGAACGCATTTTTTCTTCTAAAGCTTTGGCTTGTTGTTCATCTACGTTAGTTTGTGCCTTTTCTATTAACGATAGTACATCACCCATACCAAGAATCCGGGAGGCCATCCGTTCAGGGTGGAAGGCTTCTAGCTGATCGAGTTTCTCACCCATACCAGCAAATTTTATAGGTTTATCCGTTACCGCTTTAATGGATAGTGCCGCTCCACCGCGCGTATCCCCATCAAGCTTCGTCAGTACTACACCAGTGATATCGAGTTGTTCATTGAAGCTTTCTGCTACGTTTACTGCATCTTGACCCGTCATCGCATCCACAACAAGGAAAATTTCGTCCGGGGAAACAGCTGCTTTTATTTCCGCTAATTCATTCATTAAGTCAGAATCGACATGTAAGCGACCAGCAGTATCAATGATGACATAGTCATGATGTTCTTCTTTCGCTTTATCCATCGCTTGTTTTGCAATATCAACAGGATTTGCTTCTGTACCTAGGGAAAACACAGGCATATTCAATTGTGTACCTAATGTTTCCAATTGCTGGATCGCAGCAGGACGATATACGTCACAGGCAACAAGCAATGGTTTGCGATTATGCTTTTTTCTCAGTAAATTTGCTAGTTTCCCAGTTGTCGTTGTTTTACCTGCCCCTTGCAATCCAACCATCATGATTACAGTAGGTGGACGGTCTGCTACAGCAATCTTGCTGTTTTCCCCACCCATTAGTTCGGTTAATTCATCACGGACAATTTTAATAACTTGTTGTCCAGGAGTAAGACTTTCCATTACTTCCTGACCTACCGCTCGTTCTTTAATACGGTTGATCAAGTCTTTTACTACTTTAAAGTTAACATCAGCTTCTAGAAGAGCAAGTCTAATTTCACGGGACATTTCTTTAATATCTTGTTCCGAGACTTTTCCCTTCCCAGTAATTTTTTTTATCGTACTTTGCAGGCGTTCGGCTAACCCTTCAAATGCCATAGAAGGTAACCTCCTAATCTAATTCTTTTAGTTTATTTAGCAATTGCTTTATTTCTTTGTTCGGAGCATTTTTTTCCAATTCTTCAATAATCTCTTGGCGTCTTGTAAATTTCTCGTATAGATTCAACTTATCCTCATAGGATTCAAGCATAGATTCAGTACGTTTAATATTGTCATAGACAGCCTGACGTGAAACGGAAAACTCCTCAGATATCTCACTAAGTGAAAGATCCTCCAAATAATACATTTTCATGTATTTCTGTTGTTTTTCGGTTAAGAGATCCTGATAAAAATCAAATAAAAAGTTAATGCGCATTGTCTTTTCCAGCAATGAAAACGCCCCTTGTTAAGTGAAATCTCTTTACAAAACATCATAACGAATCAGTTGCTTCTATGTCAAGAAAGGTTTATATTAAGCTTCTTCTTCCAACATGTCAGCAAAAAGGCCATAAACGAAAAGGGAAGCATCGAATTCTTGAAGATCTTCCATCTTTTCTCCTAACCCTACAAATTTCACTGGAATATCCAGGTCTTTTCGAATCGCAAGTACAATTCCACCTTTTGCTGTACCGTCAAGCTTTGTTAATACGATTCCGGAGACATCTGTAGCTTGCGAAAAAGTTTTCGCTTGATTAAGAGCGTTTTGTCCAGTAGTAGCATCCAACACAAGCAGCACCTCATGTGGCGCCCCGGGAACTTCTCTTTCAATTACCCGTTTAATCTTTTCCAGTTCTTTCATCAAGTTCACTTTATTTTGCAATCTTCCTGCAGTATCACAAAGCAATACATCCGCTTCACGAGATTTGGCAGCCCGGATTCCATCATAGATAACTGCAGCTGGATCACTTCCAGCACTTTGTTTAATCACTTCAACGTCAGCACGCTTACCCCATTCTTCCAATTGCTCGATCGCACCAGCTCTGAATGTGTCTCCAGCAGCAAGCATGACTTTCTTCCCTTCCTGCTTAAATCGATGAGCAAGTTTACCGATGGAAGTTGTTTTACCTACACCATTAACTCCTACAACGAGAATAACCGTCATTGCATTTTCTTGGATATTTAACTTCTCAACTTCACCGCTATCATCGCCGTAATAAATCTCAACAAGTTTTTCAGAAATGACTTCCTTTACTTCTTCAGAGTCCTTTATATTCCGGCGTTTGACTTCCAGTTTCAATTCATCCACTAAATCCATCACAGTGGTGACACCGACGTCGGCTGAAATTAGAACTTCTTCCAGCTCCTCGAAAAAGTCCTCATCCACTTTTCGATACCTTGCAATTAAATCATTGATTCTCCCTGAAAATGCTCCCCGGGTCTTTTTCATACCTTCTTTATATGTTTCTTGGACTTGTTCTGTCTTTTCATCTTGTTTAAAACGTTGCTTAATTTTTTCAAAAAAACTCATTTTCCTAGCCTCCTTATGATTCAATTAATGTAGCAGTTTCCTCTAATTTTACAGATACCAAACGGCTGACGCCCGATTCTTGCATCGTAACCCCATATAATACATCAGCCTCTTCCATCGTCCCTTTTCGGTGGGTAATTACAATAAACTGCGTATGTTTGCTATAAAGTTTTACATATTTAGCAAACCGGCTGACATTCGCTTCATCCAGCGCAGCTTCGACCTCATCAAGGATACAAAACGGAACAGGACGCACCCTTAAAATGGCGAACAATAACGCTATCGCTGTCAAAGCCCGTTCACCACCTGAGAGAAGACCTAAATGCTGCAATTTCTTACCAGGCGGTTGTGCAATAATTTCTACTCCGGTTTCTAACAAATGGCTTGGATCAGTAAGCTTCAGCTCAGCCTTACCTCCACCAAAAAGTTCTTTAAATACAATTGTAAACTCTTTTTTAATCGCTTCAAAGGTTGTTTCAAAGCGCTCAATCATCTCTTTATCCAGTTCACTGATTACATTGAACAGTGTGTTCTTTGCATTAAGCAAATCTTGTTGTTGCTCACATAAAAACGTATACCTTTCGTGGATCCGGTCATATTCATCGATGGATCCGAGGTTGACCGTGCCTAAATCAGTGATTTTACGTTTTAATTCCTGTACTTCTTGTTGTGATTTGTCCACATCATCAGTTTTTTCATACTCTTTCCTTGCTCTTTCATACGTGATTGTATACTCGGTCTGAAGATGGTTTAGACGATTTTCTAATCCTACATCTAAACGGGTCATTTGTACTTCTTTATCTTGGATCTCAGCAAGTAGGATCTGGCTGCGTTTATTTTCTTCCTTCAGTTCCATTTCTTCATCACTAATTTCATGGGTTATCCTGCTTCGTTCATTACGCAATTCCTGAATTACTTGTGTGTATTCGGTTTTCTTTGTTTTTTCTTCCGCTATTGATTTATCAATTGTTTCTTCGGATTCTATATTAGCAGCAAATTCATCCAAATCCATTAGCTTTTGAGCTTCTTCAGCCAACAAGTTTTTTGTTGTTTGTACGAGCTCCTCGAGGCTTTTAACCCTGTCATACTGATTACGATAACGCTCTTCTTGTTTAGCAAAGATTAGTTTCTGTTCATGATATTTCTCTTGCAATAACGCTTTATTTTCTTTCACAGCGGCTTCTTCTTCCGTCAGCTTTTGTATGTGTTGCTCAATCTCATTAAGCTTCTCTTGAAGTGCAGTGAGTTGGTCATCAAGTTCAGCTTTTCTTTGTTTCAGATAGTTTGTATCTTCTTGATATAATTTTTCCTCTTGATCATAGATTGAAAGGCTGTCATTTAATGATTTTAAGTTCAGTTCAATCTCATGGAAGGATGTTTGCAACTCCTGAAGGTCTTGTTGTTCTTTTGCAAATTTTATCTCCGACATTTCGAGTTGATTCTCTCTATCATCCATAATTGATTGTTGTTCTTTTACTTTCTCCGCAAATGTATTTGCTCGTTCTTCATAATTCGTTAATTTTTCACGGATTTCTTCCAATTCTTTTTCTCTTGTAAACAATGATTGGTTTGTTTTTCTATTGGCTCCACCGGTCATAGCTCCACCTGGGGCAACGACATCACCTTCAAGTGTAACAATACGGTATTTCCTGCCCGTTATGGCGGCAATTTCATTGGCATCCTTTAGTGTTTCGGTAATTAATACATGTCCCATCAAATGATTGACAGCTCGTTGATACTCCGTTTCTGTTGATACTAAGTCAGCAGCTACTCCTACAAATCCGTGATGACTTTTTATCCGTTCAATAAGATGATCAGGGATAAAACGCTCTTGGATTGTGTTTAGCGGTAGAAAAGTTGCTCTTCCATTATTCGTTTTCTTTAACCAGGAAATAGCAGTCCGCGCTGTACTCTCATCCTGGACAACAATGTGTTGCGCTTGCCCACCTAGTACAACTTCTATAGCGGGTATAAACTGTTTTGGAACATCAATCAATTCAATGACTGCTCCAGCAATCTGCTGTAAACTGCCATTTTCCCGCGCTTTCAAAATAGCTTTTACACCATGGAAGAATCCTTGGAAGTCTTCTTTCATTTCCTCGAGCATTTCTTTTCTTGATTTTAACTTCTCAATATATTGATATCCTTGATATAACTTGGTCTGCATTTCTTGAAACTGTTTTCGATCTCTTTCAATATCGGATTTCAATTGTTTTATATGTTGCTCACTGTTTGAACAGATTTCTTTATGCGAGGAAAGTCTTTCTTGCAATTTTTGTTTTTCTTCTTCTAGTTTCTTACGTTCTTCTAATGACGCTTGAAACCTTTCAGACTGTCTCGTATTCTTAGAGTAGAGCTGTTCAAGCTGTTTTTCAATGGATTGCTTCTCATTACGTGATGCTGCTTGAACATTTAACTGCTCAATGTATTCCGATTTTAAATCCTCAATCTGATCGGCTATCGCCTCTTCATTTCGTTGAAGCTTCGTCTCCAATTCTTTAATACTAGCTTTCGTTTTTTCCTTTTCATGTTTAAGCTGTTCCAGTTTCTCTTTTTCTTCGGCCAATTCATTTTCATGATTAGCCAGCTGGATTTCAGTCTGTTTTTTCTCTTCAATTAACTTTTGTTTATTCTCCCCAAAATGCTTAGAACGCTCCGAGAACAGCTGCTTCTTTCCTTCTAATTTTTCAAGCTGTTCGGTTGATTTAAGTAGCTTTCCTTGCATTTCCTCAATTTGTTGATCAAGTTTTAAATTTGCTTGTTTTTGCTCTTCAATCCACGCTTCCCGCTTTTGGATACTCGTGGAAAGGGCAATTTGCTTTTGTCTTTCTTTTTCAATCTCTTGTTTTATCCGTTCCCATTTAATATGCAACGTTTCAATTTCAGCAATGAGCAGTGAGATTTCTTTTTCCTTCAATTGCTCCTTCAACTCTAAATACTGATTAGCAATATTTTTTTGTCTTTCCAAAGGACCAAGCTGTGATTCCAATTCGTACAGGATATCCTCTACACGGTTGAGGTTCTCTTGGGTTTCAGCTAACTTATATTCAGATTTTTTCTTTCTTTGCTTATATTTAAGGACACCAGCCGCTTCTTCAAAGATTGTACGCCGTTCTTCGGCTTTTGAACTCAAAATTTCTTCCACTTTACCTTGGCTGATGATGGAGAAAGCTTCTCTACCTAGACCGGAGTCCATAAATAAATCAATGATATCCTTTAAACGACAAGATTGTTTATTAATATAAAACTCACTTTCTCCTGAACGATATACTCTTCTAGTTACACTAACCTCTTCATAATCAAGCGGCAGTGATTTGTCTTGGTTATCCAAGACCAAGGTAACTTCAGCAACATTCAATGCTTTACGTGTATCACTACCCTGAAAAATAATATCCTCCATTTTGGAGCCACGTAAAGATTTAGCAGATTGTTCACCGAGTACCCAACGGATCGCATCTGTAATATTACTTTTGCCACTTCCATTGGGTCCTACAACTGCAGTTACTCCTGGAACGAATTCAATAGAAATACGTTCGGCAAATGATTTAAAGCCGACACTGTCTAATTTTTTCAAATACATACACATTCTCCTATATACCAAAGTGCAACCGTCCATAAAAACAGATGTTTACAAGAATAAATAATAAAAAACGGACGATCCAAAACCACTTGGGCTTTCTTACAACGGGAGTTAAAAAACATTTTGAATGGAATTCCCGTTGAATGATGTTTCGGTTAAAATTGATTTGCTAGATCAACCTGCATTAAACGATTGTGCATACAGGGTTTTCAACCTATTCATTTTATCATAATCTAACAGCCAAAAGAAGTCTGGCCAATATTTTCAGGTTGTCTTGCATGTAGCTCGTTATATTGATATATTTAGAGGTATATTTTCATTTCTTACAGGCTTATAAATAAATGAGTTAGGGGAGAGTTTACATGAATTTAGAGGATGCAAACAAAGCAAATCTGGCATTGATGCTGAATGAACTGGCAGATCGTATGAATGTTGCTAATCGTGGGCTATTTGATGTCGAAGACTATGATTTAAGTAAATATAAAGATTTGAAATTTCTTTATCAAGTAGTTGTAGACAAAGGAAGATTAAGTGCGTCAGAGACACAAGCATTCGTTGATGAATTAGCGGCAATCCGCAAGAAATAAATTCAGTGGGGTATAGCCCCACTGTTTTTTTAATTTGATACATTAATCTTACCTAAAGCGATTTTTGCCGCATGTTGTTCCGCTTCTTTTTTGGAACGGCCAACCCCTTCTCCTGCAGCATCATCATTAATATAAACACGAACCAGGAATTCCTTGTCATGCGAAGGACCCTTCTCTTCGATTACTTTATAGGTCACCTTTTGATTTTTATCTTGTTGGATAATTTCTTGCAGTTGACTTTTATAATCCATCCCATGCGAAAAAGCGCCAGTGTTGATTTTCGGGAAGACATGCTTCTCTAGAAATTGAATCACCTTTTCATACCCTTGATCAAGATAAAGAGCTCCTAAGAAAGATTCGAATACGTCTGCCAAGATAGCAGGACGTTCTCTTCCGCCAGTTTGCGCCTCACCTTTTCCAAGTAAAAGAAACTTGCCGAAGTCTAATTCCTGGGCAAAGTTCATTAAAGACGGTTCACAAACAATGGCTGCCCGTAATTTTGTCAATTCTCCCTCAGGTAACTGCTTATACGTATTGAATAGGTATTGTGAGACTCCTAATTCTAGAACCGCATCTCCAAGAAACTCTAGCCTCTCATTGTCTTCAAATTGTTCCTGACGATGCTCATTCACATAAGATGAATGGGTAAAAGCCTGGACGAGTAATTCTTTCTGCTTAAATTCTATGTTCAGCTGTTTTTCTAATTCACTTATGTCCATACAGCTCACCTCGTATAAATAGTTGAAAGTCTCGCATCAAGCGAGACTTCCCTTATTATTTAACACTGTTGATATAATTTACAGCATCACCAACTGTATTAATCTTTTCAGCTTCTTCATCAGCAATTTCCATATCGAATTCGTCCTCAAGCTCCATTACAAGCTCAACAACGTCAAGAGAATCAGCTTCCAAGTCATCTTTAAAAGATGCTTCTAATGTTACTTTTTCCTCATCTACATCTAGACGATCGACAATGATTGCTTTAACACGGTCAAAAACATCTGCCACACCGTTCACCTCCCTTCAAAAGGATAATAATCTACATTACCATTCCACCGTCGATATGTATCGTTTGGCCAGTAATATAGCTTGCATCGTCTGAAGCCAAAAAGCGGACAACTTTTGCCACATCTTCAGGCGCGCCAAATCTTTCAAGTGGAATCATGGCAAGCATTGCTTCTTTTTGTTCATCTGTAAGTGCATCGGTCATATCCGTAGAAATGAAACCTGGTGCAACAGCATTGACTAAAATATTTCTTGTTGCAAGCTCTTTCGCAGTTGTCTTTGTCAATCCAATTACCCCTGCTTTTGCAGCAACATAGTTGGCTTGTCCTGGATTTCCACTCACACCGACAATTGAAGCAACATTAATAATTCGACCAGCACGTTGCTTCATCATTTGTCTTGTTACAGCTTTAGTGCATAGGAACACACCTTTTAAATTCGTATTGATCACTTCGTCAAATTCGTCTTCTTTCATACGCATTAATAAATTATCTCTCGTAACTCCAGCATTATTCACAAGGATATCTAAACTTCCAAATTGACCAATAACTTCTTTCACCATTGCTTTTACACTATTTTCATCAGAGACATCAGCTTGAATAGGGAATGCTTTAACGTCATAACTGATAAGCTCCTCCACTACTTCCTTAGCTTTCGCCTCACTTCCTGCATAGTTAACCGCTACGTTTGCTCCCTGTTTCGCAAACTCAATAGCAATTGTTCTACCAATACCTCTTGAAGCACCGGTGACCAGGACATTTTTTCCTTTTAACATTTACTCATCTCCCTTAAACCACGCGACAAATTCTTGTAATGATTTTATATCTTGCACGGCAAAGGTTTTTGTCTTCCTATCAATTTTTCTTAATAGACCGGAGAGGACTTTCCCATTGCCGACTTCTACGAATGCATCAACTTCTTCTTCCATCATCGCACGAATGGATTCTTCAAAGCGAACTGGAGAATAAAGTTGCTTAATGAGCAATTCTTTAATTTGCTCCTTTTCTGTTACAGGAGAAGCCGAAACATTTGCGTAAACAGGAATACTGGCATTGTTAATCGTTATTCTATCCAAATAATTTGCAAATTCCTTATTAGCAGCTTTCATCAGTCTTGAATGGAACGGGCCACTGACATTTAAAGGGATAACCCGCTTTGCACCTTTTTGTTTCAACTGTTCCGATGCTATCTCCACTCCTGCTTGTGACCCGGAGATGACAATTTGTCCTGGGCAATTCAAGTTGGCAAGGTCGACAACTTCATCTGTGATGCCTTCTAGCACTTCAGTAATTTCTGCTTCTTTGAGACCAAGGACAGCCGCCATCGTTCCCTGCCCTTTTGGAAAAGCTTGTTCCATTAAACGCCCACGAGTTGCGACAAGAGGCAAAGCATCATCAACTGAAATGGATCCTGCAGCAACTAATGCACTATATTCACCTAAACTATGACCAACAGTCATAACAGGTTGAATGCCTTCAGATATCAACACTTGTTGGATAGCCGCACTTGTAAGTAATAGTGCAGGTTGTGCATTTTCAGTTTCTGTCAACGTTTCCTCTGGACCAGAAAACATAATTTCTTTTATATCTTTATTTAAATAATCATTTGCTTGATGAAATAGCTCCTGAACCTGCGGATAAGCATCATAAAATTCCTTTCCCATCCCGACTGCTTGAGAGCCTTGACCAGGGAACATAAATGCAACACGTTTCACGACGTTCACTCCTCAATATTCATAGTTTCAACTGTTTTGCGGATTGTTTCAGTTACATCATGATCCACCATATGCTTCGCCTGACGAATCGCACTGACGATCGCTTTTGCTTTAGACGAACCATGAGCTTTAATAACTGGAGCAGCTAAGCCAAATAATCCGGCTCCACCATACTCGGAATAATCAAGGCGATTTTTCAAAGCACGCAAATCATTCATTACAAGACCAGCAGCCAATTTTGTTTTCAATGACGAGGAAAATGTTTCTTTCAGTAACGAGAATACCGTTTGGGCAGTTCCCTCGATTGTTTTAAGTGCAACATTTCCGCTATAACCATCTGTTACAACAACATCAGCAACATGATCAAACAAGTCCCTTGCTTCCACATTTCCTACAAAATTAATTGGTGCATTTTTAAGTAATTCAAAGGCATTTTTTGTCAGGTCGTTTCCTTTCGAATCTTCAGTACCTACGTTTAGCAGGGCCACGCGAGGATTAGGAATGCCTCTAACCTTTTCCGAATAGACAGAACCCATGATGCCGTATTGTAAAAGATGACTCGGTTTTGCCTCTACATTGGCACCAACATCTAAAAATAAAAAGCCTTTCTCGTTGATCGTCGGCAGTGTTGGACTTAAGGCCGGGCGGGCAATGCCTGGTATTCGGCCAACAATAAACAATCCCGCACTCATTAAAGCACCTGTATTCCCTGCTGAGATACAAGCATCAGCCCTACCCTCTTTAACTTCTTTTGCCATTAGGACGAGGGATGCATTTTTTTTGCGACGTACTGCTCGTACAGGTTCATCTTCTCCTGTAATTACTTCTTCTGTATGTATAATAGAAATATTTTTTGGGTTTGTTAAATGCTGTCTAATTTTCGATTCGTCACCCACTAAGGTGATTGTTAAGTCATCAAATTGCGAAATGGCTTCCATCGCCCCTAATACAATTTCCTTAGGGGCATGGTCGCCACCCATTGCATCTATTGCTAGTTTCATTTAGTTGTCACCTATCTCTTCATTGGATTGGTACATCTGGAATGTCCCAGTAAATACAATTTCTTTATCTACAAAACTTTCCACTTCAACAACAGTAAGCCCTTTATCATTTTTACCAGCAACTATTGCCTTGGCGATAACCCGTTCACCTTCTTTTACCTGACGGGTAAAAGTGATTTCAGACTTTGCCGTTAAAGCCAGTTCATCATTTATTACAGCAACAGCAAGTGAATTTGCCTGTGCAAACAAATGATGCCCTCTGGCAATTTTATTTCTTGAAAAAACAAGATCTCCAGTAATATCCAGGATAGATATGGCTCGTTGATCAAGCTCTAAATCTATGATTTCACCAATTACTTCATCGATTTGTAAAGTCCGTAACGTCTCGTTCCATTGGTCCTTTGCAACAGATTTTATCCGCTCACGCATTTCAGGTATTCCTAGTTCCATCCTATCTAAACGGATTGTTTGGATACTCACTCCGAATTCTTTAGCTAATTGTTCATCTGTTACAAAAGGAATTTCCTCTATCTTTCCCTTTAATAGTTGTTGCCTCTCTGCTTTTGTTATTTTCAATGTATGCACCGTCCACCATATAACATCATTTTATGACTTGGTACTAATAGTAATATATAATACGAAAAATAATTATGCAAGCAATTCTCAAATAGAATTAATCCATTTTTGTCTGAAGACTTGGATCTTTTTCTAGAAGTTTACGTAGATTCTCATAAGAAGGATCATTGTAAAGCAGACCATTTTGCACGATATGTTCAGCATCTTGTCTCGCTGTCTCCAAAGCTCGATAATCATGAACCATGTCTGCCAATTTGAACTCGGGAACTCCACTTTGTTTTCTGCCAAAGAAATCCCCTGGACCTCTAAGTTGCAAATCTCTTTCCGCCAATTCAAAACCGTTATTGGTTTCAGTCATAATACTCATTCGTTCTTTTCCAACTTCATTTTTAGGTTCGGCTATTAAAATACAGTAACTCTGCTTATCACCTCTACCTACTCTTCCACGAAGTTGATGAAGCTGAGACAGCCCAAACCTTTCTGCATCATAGATGACCATAATTGTAGCATTTGGAACATTAACACCTACTTCGACAACAGTCGTAGATACTAAAACTTGAATATTATTTTCTGCGAATTCTTTCATAACCGATTCTTTTTCATCGGACGGAAGCCGACCGTGCATTAAACCAACTTTGATTTCCGGCGGGAAAAACTCTAATAGAGTATGATATAAATCTACGGCATTTTGGATATCCAATTTATCCGATTCCTCAATAAGTGGGCTAATGAGATATGCTTGCTCGCCATTATTTACATGTTTTTCAATAAACTTGAGAATTCGCTCAAACATATTCTCTTTAACCCAAAGCGTCTCCACTGCTTTTCTCCCAGCTGGCATCTCATTGATGGCTGAAACGTCCATATCACCAAATGCCGTAATCGCAAGGGTTCTTGGTATAGGCGTTGCGGTCATAAACAGGACATCGGGTTGGAGGCCTTTATCCCTAAGTGTGCGTCTCTGTTCCACTCCAAATCTATGTTGTTCATCAACAATCACAAGACCCAAATCATTAAATTTTACATCATCTTGTATTAAGGCATGTGTGCCGATGATGATGTCTACCTCACCATTTTCAAGGCCTTCAAGAATAGTCCTTCTCTCTTTTGTCTTTGTTGATCCTGTAAGCAAATGAACGCTCGCCAAATCTCCAAATAATTCCTTCAATGATTGATAATGCTGTTCGGCAAGAATTTCTGTTGGAACCATTAATGCACCCTGTTTTCCAGCTGTAACAGAAGCGTATAACGAAACGGCAGCAACTGCTGTTTTTCCTGAACCTACATCACCTTGAAGTAAACGGTTCATACGGTATGGAGAACGCATATCCCTCAAAATTTGTTCTAATGATGATTTTTGTGCATTCGTTAATTGAAACGGAAAACGTTGAATGAACTGTTCAAGTTTATCTTCATCATAGTTTTGGGTATTTCCATCCGTCGCTTCTCGATGTTTTTTCCGTAGTAATTGCATTTTCAATTGAAAAAGTAGTAGTTCTTCATAAATATACCTTCTGCGGGAATGCTTCAATTCGAGGTTGTTTTGTGGAAAATGCAACATCCGAAGAGTGTCCTTTCTCGTCGGAAGTTTATACGACTTCAAATAAGATGATGGTAGAATCTCGGTTATTTCGTCTCCATAATCTTTGAATGCCTGAGAAATAACTTTTTTTAATTTATAAGATGTCACATCACCTTTTACGGAATAAATTGGTTGGATATCAGTACTCTCCTCTTGAGCACCTTTTCGATAGTTACTTACCGTAATCTGCAGACGATGTGCATCCCACTTCCCAGTGAGCGTCACTATATCACCTGGCTTTAATTGTTTCTTGGCGAACGAACGATTAAACATCACCGCCTTAATCGCAACATTTTCCACTTCTACCGTCAATACTAATCGGGACTTTTTACGTCCATAAAAAGTAAGGGAAGGCTCGTATAAAACCCTTCCCATAATGGTTACTTTATCATCATGAATAAGTTCGCTCAGTGGTAAGATTTCCAGCACATTATATTTATACGGTAAATAATGAAGTAAATCTTCAATCGTGAAGATACGCATATTGGCTAAGTCTTCAGCGAATTTTTCTCCAATACCTTTGACTTGTAATACGGGTTGATTAAGCACAAAATCACTCTTTCTCTTCTAAACAGATACGCCAAATATTTTTTCTTTCAGAAGTCTCCCAGTAGGTGTGTCAGCAAGTCCACCTTCACCTGTTTCACGTAGACTTGGAGGCATCTGTCTGCCTATACGATACATTGCACCCACTACTTCATCAGCAGGAATACGGCTAGTAACACCTGCCAAAGCAAGGTCTGCAGAAACAATAGCTTGTGAGGAACCTAATGCATTACGTTTCACACAAGGTACTTCAACTAAACCTGCAACAGGGTCACATACTAATCCGAGCATGTTTTTTAATGTGATGGCAAAAGCATCAGCTGATTGCTGTGGTGTCCCGCCAGCCATCTCAACGATCGCGGCTGCAGCCATTGCACCAGCTGAACCAACTTCAGCCTGACATCCTCCCGCAGCACCTGAGATGAATGCATTATTGGCCACAACAAAACCAAACGCACCTGCTGTAAACAAATAACGGATCATCTGTTCTCTAGTCGGGTTGAGCTGATTTTTCACAGCAAATAGGGTACCAGGTACACATCCTGCACTTCCTGCCGTAGGTGTGGCACAAATGACACCCATAGCTGCATTTACTTCATTAGTCCCCATCGCTTTACTTACCGCGTCAAGTAAAATCGGTCCTGATAAAGGGGTTTTTTCTTTCATATATTGTTGGACGCGCACAGCATCTCCCCCAGTAAGCCCTGTTACAGACTGGACTCCTTGAAGCGCCCTCTCTATTGCATCTTCCATAACTTGCAGATTTTTTTCCATTTCAGCAAATACTTCTTCACGAGTTTTTTCTTTAACATCCATTTCTTGTAGAATCATTACTTCTGAAATCGGTATTTCTTTCGTTTCTGCAATTTCAACTAATTCAGCGATTGTACGAAACATTATTTTACCCCCTTCTAACTATCTATTTTCGAAATTTGAATGATATGGTCAGCATATTGCAGTTCTTGTAATATATCATCTCCAACATTTTGGTCGACTTCAATGACCATCAACGCTTCCTTACCAACATCTTTACGATTCACTTCCATGTGGCCGATATTTATTTCATGTTTAGCCAGTATTCTTGTCACGGAAGCAATCGCTCCGAACCTATCATTATGCATGATAAGTATTGCTGGATGATTTCCAGATAATCGGAGTTCAAAACCGTTTAATTCTGTTATCTCGACTTTTCCACCACCTATGGAAATTCCGACCAATTCTAATTGGTCATTCTCATCACCAATTACAAGCCTAGCTGTATTTGGATGATCGACTCCAGAATTGTCTTCAATAAATTCTATTTTTAAACCAGCTTCTTTTGCTATATCTAGTGCCTTACTCATACGAAGATCATCAGTAGCAAATCCTAATAGACCTCCAGCTAGTGCAAAATCCGTCCCATGGCCTTTATATGTTTTCGCAAAGGATTCATATAGATAGATTTTTGCCCAACTAGGCTGCTTACCAAATAGATTACGTGCAGCAAGTCCGATTCGTGCTGCTCCCGCAGTATGTGAACTGGAAGGTCCTATCATAACCGGACCGATTATATCAAAAACGGAATTATACTTCATTTTAGCACCGCCTTTACAGACTAGTAAATTTCTCTATAAGTATATCAAAAATAGCAAGAATCTGCATTAATTCACTGACAAGAGACTGAATCATTTGAATTATTATAAAGAAAATTGTTTGAGCAAATGATAAATACATAAAAATGAATTGCTCCTGGTAGTCCGCAGCCCCGATACACCAGAGACCCCACGGAAAGCGAAGGTGTATCGGGGTCTGCGAACCTCAGGAAGAATGTAAGACTAATTTCATATAGAAAACAAAATAACCGCATCAGACCATTGATTGGTTGATGCGGTTATGATTATTCTACTGAGAAGATATAAGAATAGATTGGCTGTTCTCCATTGTGAATCTCAATTTCGACGTCTTCGAAGTTTTCTTCAACAAAAGCTTCGATTTCATCTACTTCTTCTTGACTGATATCCTCACCATAAAGAATAGTTAATATTTCATCATCTTCAGTAATCAATTTATTCAGTAATAATTTGACGGCTTCTTGTTTACTCTCATGGGAGGTAATGATTTTACCATCTTCAATTCCCATGAAATGATCTTTTTCAATTGTGATGCCATCTATTTGAGTATCTCGTACAGCATAAGTTATTTGACCAGTTTTAACTTCCTTACTTGCAGATTCCATTGTCTGCTGATTTGAAACAAGATCAACTTCTGGATCAAATACAAGCATCGCACTTATACCTTGAGGAATGGTACGAGTCGGAACCACTGCGACATCTGCTTCAGATAATTCAGCAGCTTGCTCTGCTGCCATTTGAATATTTTTATTATTAGGTAGCACAATGACTTTTTTCGCATTAGCTGATGTAATTGCATCCGCAATGTCCTGTGTACTAGGATTCATGGTTTGTCCACCTTCAATAACGACGGTCACACCCAAACTTTCAAATAAGGTTTTGAGGCCATTCCCCATAGCAACAGTAACTACAGCATACTCAGATTTTTGCTTTGGTTTATTATCCTTCTCTTTCTTACCAACGATTGCACTATGCTGTTCACGCATATTTTCTATTTTCATATTGATTAAACTTCCAAAACGCTGGCCTAGCGTCAAGCAATCTCCTGGCCTTTCTGAATGGACGTGAACCTTAACAATTTCATCGTCAGAAACGACTAGTAATGAATCACCAAATTCACTTAACTCTTGGCGGAATTTTTCTTCATCGTATGGGTTATTCTGTAATTTATCATCTTCAAACTTAACCATAAACTCCGTACAGTAACCATAGACAATTTCTGAAGTATCCATAAAATCTTGGGTTACTTTGTGATGTTCAGCATTTATGAGTTCTTCCATTTCAATTCCTGTGTCTTCAGGAAGTTCTTCACCTTTTAACGCTGCAAGAAAACCTTCGTAAATGGTTACAAGACCTTGCCCTCCTGAATCGACTACTCCCACTTCTTTTAGAACAGGAAGTAAATCTGGTGTACGCTTTAGAGAAGCTTTTGCCTCTGATAGTATCTTCTCCATCAACGCAATGATTTCTGTCTCTGTTTCTGCCGCTTCAACTGCTGCACGTGCAGCATCTTTTGCTACCGTAAGGATTGTACCCTCCACCGGTTTCATCACTGCTTTATAAGCAGTCGCAACTCCTGCATCAAACGCTTCGGCAAAGTCTTTCGCATCAAGAGTTTCCTTGCTCCCCATCCCTTTAGCAAAGCCACGGAATATTTGTGATAAGATTACCCCTGAATTACCTCTTGCACCCATCAATAAACCTTTTGCAAGTGCATTAGCTACTGCGGAAGCATTATCCGATTCATTTTGTTTCACTTCATTAACGCCTGAAGTCATGGAAAGATTCATATTTGTTCCTGTATCTCCATCTGGAACCGGAAAGACATTTAATGCATCAATCTTATCCGCATTATTAGATAAGTGATGAGCTCCAGAGAGGATCATTTGTGTTAAAAGACTACCATTCACACTATGTATAGACACCATATTTCCTCCTTAATTAAACCAAGCCTGTCTTCATTTGTTATTACGCACCAAGAACTGTTCAGTAATTTTTACCGAACAGTTTATAGTGAAGTGCTAAGACAGGCATTCTTTAATAGACTCATTAATCTTTAGATACCCTAACACCTTGAATGTATATATTTACCGAGTCAATGGATAGACCTAGAGATTGCTCTAACGTGTACTTCACCTGGGATTGTACGTTACTTGCAACCTCAGAAATTTTTGTACCGTAACTGACAATAATATATAAATCAATGTGCAGCTCGTCATTTTCCTGACGTACTACTATTCCACGAGAATAATTCTCTTTTCTAAGTATTTCTGCGATACCATCGCGTATTTGACTTTTTGATGCCATTCCTACGATTCCATAACATTCAACCGCAGTTCCACCAGCAATTGTTGCAATCACATCATTTGTAATTGTCACTTGACCGTCATTGGTGTGAAGTTCAATGGACATGAGCATCCTCCTTCATCTCATTCAATATAAATAAAAAACACTTTTTTATAAGTCCATCCTATAACATATAAAGCATAAGGTTATTCTACTACATCCCGACATAATTTAAAAGCGGCTACTGAATTCCTTACTAGTAATTTTCTCTTATAAGAATGGCGGAATTTATTCCATCTGTCAAGTATATCTTCTTTGCATGATTGAATACAGAAATTATTCTACAACTTAACGTTCTTCTCAACAGAAAAGTTTAATTGCATTCTTAACGAACTTATGGTAAATTGTATAAGTATGAAAAACGATATTTGGTAAAGTAAGGAGGGACTGTCATGGCTAGAAAATGTGTTGTAACTGGACGTAAAACTAGCACAGGAAATCTACGTTCTCACGCTATGAACTCCAACAAACGTAAATGGAAAGCTAATGTACAAAAAGTACGTATCATGGTAGATGGTAAGCCAAAACGCGTATATGTATCAGCTCGTGCACTAAAATCAGGAAAAGTAGAACGTGTATAATCTACACAACTACAAGACTCAATCGTATGAATTTACGATCAAAAAAGTACTCTATTAACGAGTGCTTTTTTTATTTTAAGGGAAATACGACGAGCGTAAAATCTACTTACTCAAGACTTCCTGTGGTGAGTGAAGCCTATTGCCCGTCGTATTTTGGCTTCTCCAAGATACTAACAATCTTGTGAGAACTGAAGGATTTATAGTTCAAATAATATTATTCCTGGACATGCACAAAAAACACAGCTTCTGCCACGGAAGGGACAAAAGCTGTGTTCTTTATTTATCTTTTTTAAAAACACCCATGACTACTTTGACAAAACCACCGATAAACCTTGGGAGCTTAATCGTATAGAATTTAATAGGTTCCCCCTCCTTCGTAAAACAAGGCTTTACATTTTAAAGGAATCTCGACTCTTTATTAATAATAATATGCCTCGTCTGTACGAAAAATTCCCACTTTCTGAAGATAGTTCATTTGATATGCAAAGTGTGGATCCCCAAGATATATCAGCATTATTCAACGGATAATAAAATCCTTCCAAATGGATACCTTCCACTTTTTCAGTAAACGGAATAAAAGAAATATACGGGAATTCGGGATTTCTAGTAATCAGATAGGAACCTGGTTTCGTCATTATGATTTCATTTTGTTCATCAATTATCTTACCTGTAATCCCTTGCTCTAACAATCGGTATAGCAATTGGATATTGATTAATTCATGATCTTTCCGTCCTGCCGTTACTCCGAACAAGCAAATGGTCTCAGGCTTCAACTTACACGCGAGGTTTATTGCCAATTCAAGATCCGTTTCATCTTTCTCGCTGGGCATCCGAATCATTTCTTTTGTATTCTCCCTGATTTTCGCTATTTCATCAGCTGTGACCGAATCGAAATCCCCAACGGCATAATCGATGTTGAGCTTGTGTTTCAATAAATATAAAGCACCTCTGTCTGCACCGATCCATAAGTCGATATTTTTATCGTAAGGGAGGAGATCGGGAATTGCCCCTTCTGGACCGCTCCCGACAATTCCAATTGTTATCTTTTCCATGCTTAATCCCTTATTGCATGTAGCAGATCCTGGATAGCTTGCTTCCTATCTGACTTATCAAAGATAGCACTGCCGGCTACAAGGACGTCCGCTCCTGCATCGGTGCATAACTTAATAGTTTCCACATTAACTCCGCCATCTACCTCAATCTCATATGAAAGGCTCATTTCCTCTCTCCATGTGCGGAGTTGCCTAATTTTCTCTACAGCTCCCTCAATAAACTTTTGACCACCAAATCCTGGGTTCACAGTCATAACAAGGACAAGATCTACGTTTGGAAGAATAGGCTTCAAAAGTTCGGCAGGTGTAGCAGGATTAATCACGACCCCCGCTTTTACATCGTTATCTTTAATCAGTTGTATGGTTCGATCAAGGTGTACACAAGCCTCTTGATGAACAGTAAGGATATCAGCCCCGGTTTTTGCAAATTCCGGAATAAACTCATCAGGATTCTCAACCATTAGATGTACATCAAGAGGAAGGCTGGTCACAGGTCTGATTGCTTCGACAATTAAAGGACCAATTGTTATATTGGGAACAAAATGACCATCCATCACGTCTACATGAATATAATCGGCACCATGAGCTTCTACTTCCTTGATTTCCTCTCCTAATTTTGCAAAGTCAGCTGATAATATAGATGGTGCAATTTTTACCATATTAATACCTCGGCTTTCTTAACATTATTTCTTCTAAAAACCTTTGATAATTATCATAGCGAAAGGACGCTATCTCTTTGTCAGAAACAGCAGCTTTCACAGCACATTTCGGTTCTTTCACATGCATGCAACCCCTAAATTTGCAACCCTGCATTCGATTGCGGAATTCTGGAAAACAGTAAGACAATTCATCCGCTTCTAATGTTTCAAGATCCAGCGAACTAAACCCGGGAGTATCAGCGACAAGCCCGCCATGAATCTCAATCAATTCAACATGACGTGTTGTATGTTTCCCCCTGCCTAGGCTTTCCGATATTTCGCCAGTTTTTAAATCGAGGTTGCTATCCAGCATATTAAGTATGGAAGATTTTCCGACTCCTGATTGACCTGCAATGACAGTAATGTGGTCTTTAAAATAATTCTTTAATTCTTCAAAAGAGGGTTTATCTTTTTTCGATAATAATTCCACGCTATATCCAATCTTTTCATAAGCCTCTTGGTAAGATTCGATTTCCTTCCTTTCTTCCAGTGATACCAAGTCCATTTTTGTAATAAAAATCACAGGCTTGATATCCATAGATTCAATCAGTACAAGAAAACGATCTAATAAAGAATGATTAAAATCTGGCGCTTTTGCAGAAGTCACAATAATTGCCTGGGTTATATTGGATATAGGTGGACGTATTAGTTCATTTGAACGGTTTTTAATTTCCATGATATATCCTTCATTAGGATCGTCATATTCAAAGACAACAAGATCCCCAACTAGAGGGGTTATCTTCTGATTACGGAATACCCCTCTACCACGGCATTGGACTATCAGACCTTCATCAGTTTTAACATAATAAAAACCACTCAACGCCTTAATAATTCTGCCTTCTGCCATTTAGTCACCTTCTTCGTAAGATATTACATCATTTGCTACGGTCTCATCGTCTCTTTTAATTATATACTCCGCATCTCCGTTGGGAGGTATAAGCAATGTGAAAGTAACCGGAGTATCTTCTGTAATAGGTATTTCCTCATAGACATCAGCAATATCATTGTTGACATCCCTAATATATATCCGCACGATTTGCTCAACAGGTTCGGAACTTTCTTCTTCATTTCCATCATCAGCTTCCTCTTCCCCTTCATCACCTGTGTAGAGGACTGTATGAGTTATTCGATGGGAAGCCGGGCGGACTTCCTCAGGACCGATGGAAATGTATACATCTACAGCATCCCCTTCTTGTAATTCAGTGCCTGAATCTGGAGATTGCCGGATTACCTTTCCTTCTTCCACCGTATCAGAATGTTCCTCATGTTTCCTGAATACGAGATTATTTTCATCCAAATAGTCGCGCGCTTGTGATTCTGTCATACCGGTTAAATTATTCAAGCTTATCTTTTCAGGTCCCATACTAACTTCAAATATGACCTTACTCTCGCTCGGAATAACCTCTGTTTCCGGTGAAGGTTGAAGTTGGTTTAAAATTTCACCGTTCGGCTGATCTGAATACTTCTCAATCGTTATAATACTATCCGACTCAAAACCAAGCCCTTCTAGAATCTTCACAACTTGATTTATATCCTGTCCAACGTAGTCGTCTACGACAATCCGTTCCTTACCCTCACTAACTACTAATGTGACTGTTGATTCTTCTTTTACAGTTCTTCCCGCAGATGGACTCATGGAAACAACATACCCTTCTTCCACATCTTCAGAATAGGTCAATTCCTCTTCAACGACCAGATTCAAACTTTCGAGTGCTTCTTTTGCCTCTTCATATTCCATGCCCACAACATCCATCAACTCAACGTCCTTTGGTTGCAGTAATCCGGGGATGAAGAACAATGCTGTAATACCTGCTGCAAGAAGTATAAACAAAATACTGAATATAACTAAGAATTTTTTCTTCTTACCTTTTTTCTTTTTTTCTTTTGTTTTTTTCTTTTTGGCCTTTTTATTTGGTGGGTAGGCCTTTGTCTTATTTACAGTACCTGTGTTACTTATTATCGTATCTTCATTTTCTGATCCAGAAAATTGATCATCCGTAATGATAGGGATTGCCTTGGTCTCCTCACCAACTTCTATCGGAGGCTCATATGGTTCTTCGTTTAGCCGTTCAGGATCTAATGCACTGTTAATTGTATCTTCCAAATCATAAATCGAATCATAACGATGGAATGGGTCTTTCGCAGTCGCCTTTAGAACAATATTTTCTACACTCTGTGGGATGCTTGGATTATGTTTCCTTATCGAAGGGGTCTCATTTTGCAAATGTTTTAAAGCTATGGAAACGGGAGACTGGCCAGAAAAAGGTAGTCTTCCTGTTAATAATTCATAAAATAAGATGCCAATTGAGTATATATCCGATTTTTTAGTAGCCATCCCACCTCTTGCTTGTTCTGGTGATAAATAATGGACGGAACCCAAAATCGAATTCGTTTGAGTAAGTGCAGTTGCACTCAACGCAATAGCAATTCCAAAGTCTGTGACCTTCACTTCTCCAAAGTTATTCATTAGTATATTTTGTGGCTTAATATCACGATGAACAATGTCATTATCATGAGCATGAGCAATAGCAGAAGTGACCTGCTTCATAATATCGATCGCATCATTAACATTAATTGGACCGTACTGTTGTATGTATTCCTTCAACGATAAGCCGTCTACATATTCCATAACCATATATAGGATGTCTTCTTCTTCCCCGACATCATATATACTTACAATGTTTGGATGACTTAAACTGGTTGCAGCTTGAGCTTCACGATCAAAGCGAGTCGTAAATTCATGGTCATTGATATATTCACTTTTAAGAGCCTTTATTGCTACATCTCTTTCCAAAATTGTATCTCTTGCAAGATAAACTTCAGCCATTCCGCCGCTACCTATTTTTCTTATTATCTTGTAGCGTTCATTCAAAAGATGGCCTTTTCTCATTCATTCTCACCTGCTCTCGCTGTCCAGTCATAATGTACAATTGCCAATGAAATATTGTCTTCTCCACCACGGCCATTGGCAAGATCTACTAATTGCTCCCCTATTTCGCTAATCGCTTCATCCTTACCCAAAAATTCTGCCAGTTCATCAGCATGGACTTTATCCGTTAGTCCGTCAGAGCAAAGCAGTATCTTGTCACCATATTCCCAACCAATTGTCTGAATATCGGTTTTCACTGCTTTATCCGTGCCTAATGCCCGGGATACGACATTTTTCCTTGGATGATATGCAGCATCATCGGGTGAGATTTGACCAGCGCGAAGGAGCTCGTTAACTAACGAGTGATCCTCAGTAAGCTGCTTTAATCCCCCTTCGTTCGAAAGGTAACAACGGCTATCTCCAATATGTGCAACCGTTATAAATTCTTCCATACAAGCAGCTAGAACAAGTGTGGTGCCCATTCCTTCCAAATCTGCTTTCTCCTTAGATTCCTTATAAACGATTTGGTTTGCTTCTGAAACCGTCTCCGAGATCCATTGTTCAATGTTAGCTGCAGTTTGAAAAACTTCTGTTTTTTCCCATTTATCCTGAACAATTTGCGTTGCTAACTGGCTAGCGATTTCTCCACCAGCATGGCCACCCATCCCATCAGCAACAACGGCCAACACTTGTTTACTTTTATTGCGAAAAATTCCACCAGAATCTTCGTTATTACTCCTTACTTTTCCTACATCAGTCATAAAACAAGCCTTCATATTGCCCCCCCTAATCCAAACATTTCCATTCCATTCTTCTTTGATTATTGCATAATAAGAAATAATAAAGAATAGTTTATTTAACTTTTTTCAAACGAGTCAGGAAAAAACCATCTGTCTTGAAACTTTGCGGAAATAGTTGTACCCCAAATTCAGTTATTCCTATAGAAGATTGGAGGACTTCTGGCAACTCGTTGAAAAAGCTTGTATCTACGATAAATTCTGGATTTTTTTCTAGAAACTGATGAATTACCTCTTCATTTTCTGTTTTCTCAATCGTACATGTACTATAGACCAATAATCCATCGTCTTTTAGAAGTTGTGCTGCATGATTCAAGATGTCCGATTGAACCGATTGTAACCGCTCAATGTCTTCGGCAGTTTTTTCGTATTTAATTTCTGGCTTACTTGTAATAACTCCAAGGCCTGAACAAGGAGCATCAACAAGAATTCTATCAAAGCTGGTATTCTTATATTTATCTTGTAGCTTACGCGCATCATAAGCTGTTGCTTCGATAATGGATAGTTGAAGGTTTCTTTGCTTTTCTTCTATAAGATTTACCTTCTTTTTATGCAAATCATGTGCATAAACAATGCCATCATTTTTCATTTTCTCAGCAATATGCGTTGCTTTGCCTCCTGGTGCGCTACAAGCATCAAGAACCGTCATTCCTGGTTCAGGTTTCAACACTTCAGCAACTAACATGGAACTTTGATCCTGAATGGTTAGCATGCCTTGTTTAAATAGATTATTAGTTAAAATATTTCCTTTTTCAATAATAATTCCCTGTTCAGAGAAGATGGAAGGTTTGACTTGGAAGCCTTCATTCTCCAAATATTGTATCGCTTCCCCCCTTGCTATTCGCAGGGGTTGAATTCGTACGGATATAGGTTTTTCTTCAAGATTTGCCAGACAGATTTCTTGTGTGGTCTGAAAACCGTATTGCTCTATCCAACGCTTTACCAGCCAAAGGGGATGACTTGTTTCTATCGATAATCTTTCAACCGGATCACTAATCTCAGAAATGTCTCGTACTCCCTTTCTTTGGACATTTCGTAATACTCCGTTAATAAACCCTTGAGTTCCTCTATGCCCCTTTTGCTTAGCGATTTCTACCGCTTCATGGATAATTGCATGATCCGGGATTTTATCCAAGAAAATCATTTGATAAACAGACATCCGCAGTAACACTTTCACCCAAAGGTCGAGTTTTTTTGTTGGATCAACATAGCTTGAGAGATAATAATCCAACGTCAGCTTCCTCTCAAGTGTTCCATATACAATTTGTGTAAGGAGAGCCTCATCTTTTGTTGTAAGGTTACTTTTTTGTATTTCCCGATTTATTAAAAGATGACTGAAGCTGCGATCTTTTTCAATCCGGAGTAATAGTTCTAAAATTAACATTCTCAACTGTGCTGTTTTCATATTATTCTCCTAGTATAACACCGACTTTAATTCTATCACTGGATCCTTGTAAATAATCTTTCACCGACATCCGCTTTTTACCTGCTGGTTGAATCTCTGTAATTCGAATACCTCGCTTATTTCCGCACAAAACAACAAAGTCATCCTGTTCATTTTTCTTTACGATTTCTCCAGGTTTCCCATCATATTCGCTGTTATCCAATTCACCCCACCAGATTTTTAACGTCTTTCCAAGATAGGTGGTATAAGCAACGGGCCATGGATGTAAACCACGGATTTGGTTATAAATATCAGTGTTGTCTTTACTCCAATCAATCCATTCATCCTCACGCTTTATATTTGCAGCGAATGTAGCCTTTTCCTCATCTTGTTTTATCGGGGTGAGCTCTTCATTAAATAACTTAGGCAATGTTTCTATTAACAAGCTTGCCCCAGCGACTGATAGTTTATCATGTAAAGTCCCAACATGATCTTCCGCTTCAATAGGTACATTAACCTTCGTTAAGATATCACCAGCATCTAGTTTCTCTACCATATACATAATGGTTATACCTGTATCTTTTTTTCCTTGAATAATCGCATGATGTATCGGTGCACCACCTCGTAATTCCGGCAGGAGCGACGCATGCACATTAATACAACCGAACGGAGGCGCTTCTAGCAAATTAGTGGGTAGTAATTGACCATACGCAGCGGTTACAATTAAATCTGGTTTTACTTGTAAAATTTCTTCAAAGTTATCTCTTAAGCGCTCTGGTTGGAATACTGGCAATCCTAGTTCTACTGCCTTCTGCTTCACTGGAGATGGAGTAATGATACGTTTTCTTCCCTTTGGCCTGTCAGGCTGGGTAACGACTAAAACAACTTCATAATCTGACTTGGCCAGTGATTCAAGAACTGGCACCGAAAAATCTGGCGTTCCCATAAATACGATTTTTTTCATTAAATCTTACCTACTTTCTTTACTTACCATCTAAGTTGTTACATCATTTGATAAGGTTGCATATCAACTATAATTTGTAAATCATTTTTTTGAATTTGGTCTTTGAAATAATTCATGACTGCTTGAATATTTTTACGCAAGTTAGGTTCGTGTTTGTATTTTATCATGCATTGATAGCGATATCTATCTTTGATGCGAGGTATTGGCGAAGGGGTTGGGCCTAGTATTATCGATCCTGGTTGGACGATCTGCTGCAGTTGTTTGACCATCTGCTGTGCACTCTGTACAACCACTACTTGATTAGGATGGGTAATCGTAATCAATGCTAAATAATAATAAGGCGGGTATTGAAAAGCCCTCCGCATAGCCATTTCTTTTTTATAAAATTCTTCAAAATTATACTTACTCGCAAGCTCTATGCTATAGTGCTCGGGGGTATAGGTCTGAACAATAACCTCCCCTGTCAACTCATGTCTTCCTGCACGACCACTAACCTGTGTTAAAAGTTGAAAAGTTTTTTCTGAAGAGCGGAAGTCAGGTATATGTAACATAGAGTCTGCGGTAAGTACGCCAACTAATGTTACATTTTCAAAATCCAATCCCTTAGCAATCATCTGAGTCCCTAAGAGGATATCTCCCTTTTTCTCCGCAAAATCTCGAAGCAGCTTTTCATGAGCACCTTTTTTCCTCGTTGTATCCACATCCATACGGATAACTCTTGCCTCGGGAATAATTTGGGCTAATGCCTCCTCCACCCGCTGAGTACCGGTACCAAAATATCTTATGGAATCACTGGAGCACTCCGGACAACTATGTGGTACAAGCTCCTCGTATGAACAATAATGGCATTTTAATGTCTGATTGTTTTTATGATAAGTCAAGGCGATGTCACAGTGTGGACATTCTTTTACATGTCCACAATCACGACACATGATAAAAGTGGAGTATCCTCTTCTATTCAAAAGCAAAACTATTTGTTCGCCCTTTTCCAAGCAGTCCCTGACTTTATCCATCAATAACCTGGAGAACATGGTCCGATTCCCTGCATGTAGCTCCTCCCTCATATCAACCGTTATGACTTCAGGCATCGGCTTGTTATTCGTTCTATTTTTAAGTGTTGCCAGTTTATAGACTCCTTTTGACGCTCGAGCGAACGATTCCAGGGTAGGAGTTGCACTACCGAGAATGACAGGGATACTATTATTTTTCCCTCTCTCAATAGCCACATCTCTTGCATGATAGCGTGGTTGTTCTTCCTGTTTATAACTATTTTCATGCTCCTCATCAATAATGATGATTCCTAGATTTTCAAACGGTGAAAATATTGCTGAACGTGCCCCGACAACTACTTGTACTTCTCTACGCTGAATTTTTCGCCATTCATCAAACTTTTCTCCAGCTGATAAAGCACTATGCATAACAGCTACACTTTTTCCAAACCTGCTCTTAAAACGGTTGACCATTTGTGGAGTCAACGAAATTTCTGGAACAAGCACAATTGCTTCTTGTCCTTTATTAATAACCTCTTGTATCGCTTGAAGGTACACTTCTGTTTTTCCACTTCCTGTTACACCGTGCAACAGGAATACCTCATGCTTTTCATTCTCAATACTTTCTAATATCGGCTCAATTGCTGACTGTTGTTCTGCATTTAGAGTTAGAGGCGCTGTCCTTTCAATTGCATCGTCGTCATAAGGGTTTCGATAGACTTCTTTCCGGTATGTCTCTATTAAGCCTTTTTCAACTAGAGATTTAATCGTACTACTCGTTGTTTGCAATTTGCTTAAGAGTAGTTTTTGTGAAATTTCTTCTGGTTGTTCAATAAAATATTCAATTATTGCCCGTTGTTTTTTTGCTGACTTCGGCAAGTCTTGTAAAGCTTCTTCTAATAAGTGGATCTCCTTTAACGGAGCAACCATGGTAATATATTTTTTGGTAATTCTCGATTGCACTACATAATCAATGGACACGTCACCCGCATCTACCGCCTTTTTTAGTTGGTTATATGTAAGAGGTGAGTTTTCAAATTCCTCAAAAGGAATAACATCCCGTCCTTGAAATAAATCTTCCAGTTCTAAAGGAAGATTTTCTTCGGTTGAACGGACAATCTCTTTTTTGTATTTTGATTTTAATACTTGTGGTAACATAACCTGTAACGCATTGATTGATAGAGAGAGTGTTTCATTTGCCAGCCATCTTCCCAAGTTAAGTAATTCTTCTGTAAGAACGGGGACTAAATCCAATACTTCCAGAATCGGCTTTAACTTATTAAACGACGATTGATCTGTAATTTGAACAACAAATCCCATGATCTTTCTTGGACCAAAAGGAACAATTACACGCATGCCTGGTGTAAGTATATCCATAAAACGTTCTGGGATTTCATAATCAAATGTTTGGTCAATGGCCGCTGAAGGCACATCAACGATTACTTTTGCTACATTCACTTGTTCTCATCCTTCATATCACGGATAATAAACTCCCATAGCTTTTTAGCAATATCTTTCTTTGAAGCCAACGGTAAATTCTCCTGTTGAAGAGATTTGTTCAAATAGGTAACAATATTTGTATCTCCGGCAAAACCTGCTCCGTCAACAGCCACATTATTTATTACAATAGCATCTAGTTTTTTCTTTTCCAGTTTGCCTTTACCATATTCCAAAGGCGTTTGTGTCTCTGCTGCAAATCCTACTAAAAATTGATTGCTCTTTTCTTCCCCGAGAGACTTTAGGATGTCTTTCGTACGTTCCATTTCAACGAGGAGATCACTTCCAGTTTTCTTCATCTTCTCTGTAAAGGTTTGTTTCGGACGGTAATCAGCGACTGCTGCCGCTTTAATTACAATATCACTGTGAGGAAATTCTTCATGAATCGCAGTATACATGTCCTCAGCGGATACGACATCTACTCGTTTGATACGAGCATATTCCAATTGAACATCTGTCGGGCCCGCTACAACCGTCACCTCCGCGCCTAGTTCAGCAGCAGCATCTGCTAGTGCAAAACCCATTTTTCCTGACGAACGGTTGGAAAAGAATCGGACCGGATCCAACACTTCACGGGTCGGACCGGCAGAGATCAAAACTTTCTTTCCTTTTAATGGTTCGTCCTTTTGTTGATGATTTTCAACTACTTCAATAATTGTCTCAGGTTCCTCCAATCTCCCTTTTCCAACATAGCCACAAGCTAAATAACCTGCACCTGGTTCAATAAAATGATAACCAAATTCATCCAATCGGTTCATATTATCAACTACCGCAGGATGTGCATACATATGTACATTCATAGCAGGAGCGATGTAGACATCCGCCCGAGTTGCTAATAGTGTAGTAGAGAGCATATCATCAGCAATTCCGTTTGCCAATTTGCCTATAATATTTGCCGTAGCTGGAGCAATAATTGCAATATCCGCCCAATCAGCAAGGTCGATATGGGCAATCTTCTCAGGATCTTTTTCATCAAAAGTATCTATGTAAACTGGATTTCTGGATAGCGCCTGAAATGTAAGTGGGGAAACAAATTTACTAGCATTTTCAGTCATGACTACTTTCACATTCGCACCTTTTTGTGTAAGTTTACTAGTCAAAGCACATGCCTTATAAACAGCAATCCCACCAGACACACCCAGCAGAATATTCTTTCCACTAACCATACAACAAACCCCTTTCCTAATGAATCAAGTTTAACATATTTTACATCAAAAGCGGAAGCGTGCGCTTAGGGACGTACAAACTGGAGTACTACTGAATGAGATAAAGGAAACACGGTGAGGGACGAACCGATGTTGACTTATCGATTGAAGGAGTACGAAGTTTGCCAGTCCCTGCACGCTGGAGCTAGACGATACCAAAAGCGGAAGCAAGCGGTTAGGGACTTTCAAACTGGACTGCGGCGCAAGGAGATAAAGGAAACACAGCGACCATAGGGAGCTGATGTTGACTTTTCGACTGGAGGTGCAGGAAGTTTGGACGGTCCCTGCTTGCTGGAGTTAAACGAACCAAAAGCGGAAGCAAGCGGTTAGGGACTTCCAAACTGCCCCGCACAGGATGTGGTCTTTTTAGTCAAACTTCCCTTTTAATCAAAAGGAGATAAAAGAGACAGGACAACGCTAGGAGAAGATCTCGACTTATCGACTAAAGGCCGTTGAAATTTGAATAGCCTCTTGCAAATAAAAAGACCTCGCTGTCTAAAAGCGAGGTCTACTTTATGCTTGTGCATTTGCAATGAATAATTTACCAGCCGCGATTTCCTCTAGGGCCACTCCGACAAGTTTATGGGACTTCGGGTCATCCACTAATGGTTTCTGCACATCCGCAAGCGTTCTAGCTCGTCGTGCTGACAATGTAACAAGTTCATATTTTGAATTGATTTTTTCTTGTAGTTGGTCGATGGATGGTTCCAACATCATATTATTCTACCTCCAATATCCTTTTATATTGCTTTTCTACCCGTTCTCTCTTCAAATGCTCACTTTGAATAATTGATTTAACACGTTGGACAGCTTTATCCACATCGTCATTTACGACCACATAATCATATGCGTGCATCATTTCAATCTCTTTTCGAGCTTCTTTTAATCGATTGATAACCAATTCTTCTGTTTCTGTCCCTCGGCCGACAATTCGATTCTTCAGCTCTTCTAAGCTAGGAGGAAATAGAAAAATGAAAACTCCTTGAGGAAAATTATTTTTCACCTGTAATGCTCCCTGAACTTCAAT
This sequence comes from Oceanobacillus luteolus, assembly GCF_042678205.1. Taxonomy (NCBI): domain Bacteria; kingdom Bacillati; phylum Bacillota; class Bacilli; order Caryophanales; family Bacillaceae; genus Oceanobacillus; species Oceanobacillus luteolus. The sequence goes on along the minus strand of NZ_JBHUDE010000040.1, from coordinate 65,201 downwards.
CTCCAAGAACACATCTTTTCCTTTTGCCAACGTTTCCTCTACGAACGCTCTCGGTGTCCCATAATAATTATTGACATATTTTGCATATTCTAAAAGCTCGTTATTAGCAATCATTTGCTCAAATTCTTCATTTGAGCGGTAAAAATAGTCAACGCCCTCTCTTTCACCTGGACGCATTGCTCTTGTCGTCATGGAAATGGAATACTGCAACTCGGTCTGTTCTTCAAAAAGTCTTTGACGAACAGTGCCTTTCCCAACTCCAGATGGACCAGAAAGGACAAATAAAATACCTGACTCGTCTTTCAATTGAATATCCTCCTAAAATCACAATTAGCCTTCCAAAAGGCGAAGCAACAGACTTATGATTCTTCTGTCACTTCTTCATGGTTCATGACCCTTTGACCTACTGTTTCTGGTTGAACAGCAGAAAGAATCACATGATCACTATCTGTTATAATTACTGCTCTAGTTCTTCTCCCGTATGTAGCATCAACTAATTTATTGTTATCCCTCGCAACCGTAATAATCCGTTTAATCGGAGCTGACTCCGGTGATACAATCGAAATGATTCGGTTAGCTGAAACAACATTGCCAAATCCTATGTTTATAAGCGTAAGATTCAACTTCGCTCCCCCTAACTTCAGCCAGACAGACTTCATAACTATACTATACTTTAGAATAACAAAAATTTATAAAGATATCCAATCGAATTCTGGATTACTCAATATTTTGTACTTGCTCTTTGATTTTTTCTATTTCTGTTTTTAATAATACATCTATCTCATTAATTTCTGCGGCTGTTGATTTGGAGCCAATTGTATTCGCTTCACGGTGCATTTCTTGGCAAATGAAATCAAGTTTACGTCCTACGCTCCCAGCTTTATCTATTACCTTCCTCATCTGGCTGATATGACTACTCAAACGAGTCAATTCCTCTGTGATATCACCTTTTTCTGCGAGCACTGCAACTTCTTGAATAATTCTACCATCTTCAATTTGTGCGTATTGTGCAAGGTGCTCATTTATCCGATTTCTTATTCGTTCACGGTAACTTTGTACGACTTTTGATCTCATCGCTTGTAAAGACTCAGTTAGTTCCTCCATTTTGTTTAATCGTAGTAACAAATCATTTTTAAGGTAAGTACCTTCCGTCTGCCTCATCTCCTGAAGTTCCTCACAAGAATTTTCTACTGCTTGAAATAATAGATCCTTTAGAGCCTCATCCTGCTTTTCTTCTTCATCTACATTAAAAATTTCTTCTAACTTAAGTAAATCATCAACAGCAACTTCACCTTTTACTTGATGCCGTTTTTTTATTTCTTCAATTTGTTCTATGTATTGTCCTAATAACTCCCAATCGACATGTAATTTTTTAGTTATATTTCCTTGGCCGGTAATGGAAATATATATTTCAAATTTGCCTCGTGAAAAATAATTTTTAATAATCCTTCTAATTTTATCTTCCAGATGCAATAAGCTCCTAGGCATCTTTAAAGAAATATCAAGAAAGCGATTGTTGACGGAACGCATCTCCACTACAATCCGATAGCTGTCTCTTTCCACAATTTGTCTTCCATATCCAGTCATACTTGAAAGCATACGATCACAACCTTCTGTCGTCTTCTTAAAATATGTATATTGGTACTTAATTGTATCATAAATATTTGATTTATATAGACAAAAAAAGCCCAGCCTATTGTTACAATAAACATTTAGCTGGGCAAGACTTTTATTTCTTTGTTATGGCAAATAAAACAGTTGGTATGAGGCTTAATCCTAAAACTAGAATCCAATCAAATAAACCTAGAGCAGTAGTATGGAAAATAGGTTGTAACGGTGGCCAATAAACAACAATCAATAAAAGGAGAATAGACGAAATTACTGCAAATAGTAAATACTTATTTTCGAATGGATTTCTAGAGAAAATGGATTTTTCACTTCTACAATCAAATACATGGATTAACTGCGCCATGACTAATGTAGAAAAAGTCATTGTTTGTGCATAAATAAGATTGTCTGGATTGTTTTGGAAAGCTATCATGAACGCGATTAATGATACAACTCCAATCATAATTCCACGACTGACTATTTTATAACCGAGACCACGGGCGAAAATTCCTTCCATAGGATTCCTCGGTTTTCGCTTCATAACATCTTCTTCGGATGTATCCATGCCCAAGGCCATCGCTGGCAGACCATCCGTTACAAGATTCACCCAAAGAATTTGCACAGGAACTAGAGGCAAAGGCAATTTAAGCATAACTGCAAATAACATCACTAGAATTTCTCCTACATTGGAGGCGAGCAAGTAACGGATAAATTTCCGGATATTTTCATATATATTTCTTCCCTCGTCAATGGCAGCTTTAATCGTAGCAAAATTATCATCCATTAATATAAGCGAAGAGGCTTCCTTCGTGACATCCGTCCCGCTGATTCCCATACTAATTCCAATATCCGCTGCCTTGATAGATGGTGCATCATTTACTCCATCGCCTGTCATTGCTACAACATGACCTCTACTTTGAAAAGCTTTAACAATCCGAAGTTTATGCTCCGGGGTCACCCGTGCAAACACATAGATATCTTCTATTTTCTTTTCCAATTCTTGTTGATTCATCTGATTCAGTTCACTGCCTGAAACAACTTGTCCTGATTCCGGCAACAGTTCCAATTCCTTAGCGATTGCGGTTGCTGTATTGATATGGTCACCAGTAATCATCACTGTTTTTATCCCAGCTTGCCTACAAGCGAGAATGGCTGGTTTAACTTCTTTACGTGGGGGATCGATCATTCCATACAAACCGATGAAGGTAATATCCATTTCCAATCTATCTTCATCATTAATTGGCTCTTTCCCTAATGGTTTAATGCCAATTCCAATAATACGCAGTGCTTGGCTAGCCATATTTTCAAGTGCTTGATTAAACCGTTCCCGATCAGAAGCAGTTAATTGTTTTCTGCCGTCTTTGGCAAGATAAAAACTTGATCTAGGAAGTAAAACATCCGGCGCTCCTTTTACAATCAGGAACCGCCTGCCATTTTCATCTTCCACAATTACACTCATCCGTTTTCTTTCAGAATCAAATGGGAATTCTTTTAGCAACTGATATTCATTTTTTATATCTTCAGCCATTCCAAACTTCCTTGCAGCAACAATAAGTGCACCATCTACAGGATCACCATCGATAACATATTGACCATTGATAGATTTCAAAGTAGCTTGATTACAAAGCACACCATAACGTAACATAGCATCTAAATTAGGGTAGTTTGCTCCAACCTTTCTATCACCAAGTAAAATGTCACCATTAATTTGATAGCCTTCTCCGCTCAAGGTAAGGAAATTATCATTAAGAAAAATCTTCTTAACTGTCATCTGATTTTCTGTCATCGTTCCGGTTTTATCTGAACAAATGACAGAAGCGGATCCTAACGTTTCTACAGAAGAAAGTTTGCGGACAATCGCCTTTCTTTTTATCATCCGCTGAACGCCAAGTGATAAAGCAACGGTAACAATTGCTGGTAATCCTTCCGGAATAGCAGCCACTGCCAATGACACACCGGCCAAGAACATATCGTAGAGTGGTCTACCTTGTAATACCCCCAGCACGACAACCAATGCAGTGAGTGCTAAAGCCACGACAATCAATATTTTGCCTAATTCAGCCAATTTCCGTTCCAGCGGAGTAATGATTTTTTTAGTCGTCATCATTAAAGATGCGATTTTTCCCATTTCTGTGTTCATGCCAGTTTTAACGACAATTCCAATCCCGTTTCCTTTAGTGACCAGTGTACCCATAAACCCCATATTGAGTTGGTCCTGCGGGTCAAGGTCATTCTGATGTATGGCCCGTCCAGTTTTTGCTACAGGTAAAGATTCACCAGTTAGCGCGGACTCTTCTAACTCTAAGCTGCTTGCTTCAACAATTCTAATGTCTGCAGGGACGCGGTCTCCGCTTTTTATTTTAATCACGTCTCCGATGACAAGATCACGAGAATTAACTTTCTCCCATCTACCATCCCGTTTTACATTACTGATGGGTGCAGAGAGCTGTTTTATTTTTTCTAGAGAATTCTCTGCTTTTTGCTCTTGGAAGTATCCAATACAACCATTCACTAAAACGATGATCATAATCGCAATTGCATCAATGTACTCCCCCAATAAGCCAGCTATTAAGGTAGCACCTAATAATACAAGAACCATAAAATCTTGAAATTGTTTCAGGAACAAAAGCCAACGAGGTTGTTTTTTTTGCGCATCCAGTTCATTTTCACCGAACTTATTTTTGCGGGCTTGTACCTCTTTTTCCGATAACCCTTCAACTATACTAACTTGTAGCTCGTCTTCTACTTTATCAACATCTAATTGATACCAATTCATCCGCATTCCTCCAACATTGCATGATCCGATACTACACCCATATATATGCCGTCGATTTGTAAATAATGCTATAATGCTTAAGAGAGGTGATCATATGCCATTTGACGGAATCGTAACACGAGCAGTAACGCAAGAATTACAGGAGTTGCTGCAATCTGGAAGAATTTCAAAAATCTATCAACCGACAACTACAGAGCTGGTTTTTACAGTTCGAAGTCAAGGGAAAAACCATTCCTTATTGTTTTCTATTCACCCATCATATGCTCGTATCCATTTAACGGAGGATACTTATGTTAATCCAAAAGAACCCCCTATGTTTTGTATGGTGTTACGCAAACATTTAGGTGGAGCAAGCATCCGATCCATCGAACAGGATAAGTTGGAACGAATTATAATTTTCACATTCCTTACGAGAAATGAAATTGGTGATGAAAGTGAAAAACAATTAATAGTAGAATTGATGGGAAAGCATAGTAATATTATTCTCATTAATAAAGATACAGAGAAAATCATCGACAGCATGAAACATATCTCCATGTCGCAAAACCGCCATCGCACTATTTTACCTGGGGCAGATTACATTAAACCGCCTGAACAGGATAAATTGAATCCGTTGTTTACAGACGGTGAAGAAGTGATCAAGAGAATTGATTTCAACGCTGGAAAAATTGATCTACAACTTGTTCAAATCCTTAACGGTTATTCACCCTTTATAACTAAGGAAATTGTCCATCGTGCTAATTTAGGTGATATTTCCACTTACAGAGAAAAGTTCGAAGAAGTAAATCATCAGGTGATAGAAAATATCTACCAGCCTACAATATACACTAATGGAAGAGAAGATTTCCATGTAATCGAAATGATTTCTCGAACCTCACAAAAACAGCTATTTGAATCCGTAAGTGAAATGCTGGATACATTTTATTCTGGTAAAGCAGAACGCGACAGAGTGAAACAACAAGCCAAAGACCTATCCCGATTCATTAAAAATGAATTAAATAAAAACGAAAGAAAATTAAAGAAACATTACCAAACATTAAAAAGAGCAGAAAAAGCAGAAGAATATCAAAAACGTGGGGAGTTATTAACAGCTCATCTCCACTTGGTTCAACCAGGAGACAAAAAAGTCTTGGTAGTGGATTACTATGATCCAGAACAGAGAGAAATGGAGATTGAATTGAATCCACAACTTTCTCCTAGTGAGAACGCACAACGTTTTTATAAAACTTATCAAAAGCTAAAGAACTCGAGAAAAATCGTTGAAAAAGAAATTGAAAAGACAAGAGAAGAAATTGATTATCTTGACCAACTATTGCAACAAATAGAAGTAGCAAGCGTAGAAGACATTGAGGAAATACGAGAGGAACTGCGTGAAGAAGGCTACTTAAAAAAACAACGTGGAAAAAACCAAAAGAACAAAGTTCAAAAACCTAATCCTGAAACATATATCGCTTCAGACGGAACAATTATATTAGTTGGAAAGAATAACAAGCAAAATGAATACTTAACGATGAAACTTGCAAGGAAAAACGAAATTTGGCTCCACACAAAAGATATTCCAGGATCGCATGTTGTTATCCGCGATTCAAAACCGAGTGAACAAACGTTAATGGAAGCAGCGACACTTGCTGCGTATTTCAGTAAATCACAGAATTCCTCTTCCGTTCCTGTGGACTATACAGCAATTCGCCATGTGAAAAAGCCAAATGGTGCCAAACCAGGCTATGTCATTTATGACAATCAAAAAACCATCTATGTCACTCCATCAGCTGACTTTGTTAAAGAACGTAGGAAAAAATAATTCTATCCTTTATATAATTGATACAAGCTGCTAATATATTGAGTTTAGTATAGAAACACTCCTTACTGTGGTCCGCAGTCCAAATACCTTTCGCTTTCCGCGGGCGGCTGGGGAGCCTTCGACGCACAGCGGTCTGCCTCGGGCACAAGTTCCCTTTGGGTTTTCCACTAGGCCTGTCCTCCCGCAGGAGTCTCAAAGTATTTGGACTGCGATTCTAGGAAGAAAAGTATCCTGATTACAATTATTCAACACGTGTATTTAAAATAAAACTAAAAAAGGATCATTCCAAGGGGAGAGTGGAATGATCCTTTTTGCGTCCGGCTCCAGCGCCCAGGGACTGCCAACTTCACGAACCTAAACGGGCGCTTACGCCTTTGTTCTCTATTCAACAGCTTGTGGAAGCAGGGTAACATCAATATTGTTTCTTGTTGCTTTAGAATACGGACACGCCTCATGTGCAGCTTGAGTTAATTCTTCTGCCTCTTCAGGGCTGACTCCGTTCATTTCTATTTTTAGAGTAACGGCTATTTTATAGCCTCCATCTGCTTCATCATTTAAAAAACTGACTTCTGCAGTTGTCTCAGATTCAATTTGTTTATTTTTCTTGGATGCTACTAGATTTAATGCACCATCGAAACATGCTGCATAACCAGCAGCAAAAAGTTGTTCTGGATTTGTACCGGTTTTTTCCTTATCTTTCAGAGGGTTTACAAGCTCAAATTTAAGAGTACCGTCTGAAGATTCCACATATCCGTCTCGGCCATTTTTTGCAGTTGCACTTGAAGTAAAGAGTACATCACTCACTAACTACCACTCCTTTTCTCTTCTAGTAGTCTTGTACCCCTTTTGAGGAAAAGAAAACATTAAAGAAACTTTGTGGATGTAAGCGCATCGATAAAATGATTTACTTGTGGCAATTGTTTTGATTCCTCTTGGTAACAAACCCAAGTATCTCTTGTAACACTCTCACCATCTAACATAAGAGGCAAATGTGGATACTCATTCATCATGGAGTCAGAAACACTCTTAGGCAAAACTGCCATACCAATCCCTTGCTTCATAAACTGTTTACAGGTTTCAATTTGGTCAACTGTCATGGTCTTTATTGTTTTAATCGAATCCTGATGATAATAAAGCCAATTTTCCACTAACTCATGCATACTGTCATCGCTTTTAAAAGATATCAATGGTCTCTTTTTCACTTCATCATCAGGAAAAGGTTCTGTATCAAAAATATATAATGGGTCAGCAAACAATCGGACACAGGCACTTTCCTTCAATTTCTCTCCGCGGATAATACATACATCATACTTCTTATGATCTTGGCGTATATCTTCACTTATCCCTGTCACGAGGTTAATTGCAACTTTAGGAAACTTGGTAGTATATTCACCTAAAATCTTTGGTAAGAATCGTTGGCTAATGAGTGAGGAACAAGCAATCGATAATGTTCCTTGTACTTCTTCGCTTGACTGAGCAAGCCGATTCAAAAGTTCCTCCTCCCGCTTAATTACTTCCCTCGCATGAGAAAGAATAATTTCTCCAGCCGGAGTGAGTTTCAACCTCTTCGCCGTTCTTAAAAATATTTGTTCACCAAAGTATTCTTCTATGTATTTTAACCTTTGAGTAACCGCCGGTTGGGAAATTAGAACAACTTTAGCTGTACCTCTAATCGTGCCTATCTCATCTAATTTAATTAAGAGCTCATAATCACTTATTTTCATAGCTAACTCCCTTACTTCATCAGATACTTTTATTATATAGCAATAATCTTTAATAATCAGCCACTGGAAAGTAGTAAAAATTTACATTTCAATGAATTTCAAAAAAATAAGACCGAATGGATACCATAAATCCATTCGGTCACTACCATAATAAAAGTGATTATAATGTATTTCTCCACTCTATCATCCCATTTTTTTCATCAATCGTAAGTTGACTTGTCTCCACTAACGCATCAAGTAATCTATCGAAATTAGTAATCGTATCATATATATATCCTGCAAGCTCAAAATTTTTCTTTGCTTTTGGTAATCCATATGAGAAGATCGCCATTATACTAATCACTTCTGCACCTTCAGCTGAAAGAGCCTTTGCTGCTTCTATGCTCGATCCACCAGTAGAGATAAGATCCTCGATGACAAGTACCCGTTGACCAGGTAACACTTTACCTTCTATTTGGTTTCCTTTACCATGACCTTTTGGTTTGGATCGGACGTAAACCATAGGAAGATCCAATGCCCCGCTCAACCAGGCCGCGTGAGGAATTCCAGCAGTTGCACAACCTGCAATTACTTCTGGCTGCCATTTTTTCTCATTTATGATTTCGATAAATCCATTGATTATCTTTTTTCGAATTTGAGGGTATGACATAATGAGGCGGTTATCGCAATATATAGGTGACTTGACCCCTGAGGTCCAAGTAAAATAATTGTCAGCATTAATCTGTACTGCCTGAATTTCAAGTAAATCATGTACTAATTCTTTTTCAATTACCATGTACAGCAATCTCCTTTATCGCATTTTCATAGGCGGCTTTTGGTTCATGAGCTTGTGTGATACTTCGTCCAATTACTAAATAATCTGCACCAAGAGATACTGCTTCACTCGGAGTAGCCACTCTCTTTTGATCATTAGCATCAGATTCCTTCAAACGAATTCCTGGTGTTACCGTCAGAAAATCATCTCCACAGTGATGCTTAATATGTCTCACTTCATGAACAGAACATACAACTCCATCTGCTCCACTTTGTTTGGATAGACTTGCTAGATGACTGACTTGCTCTTCCAAAGGTTGCTGTATATTTAAATCATGATATAACGTTCTCTCGTTCATCGAAGTTAGTATCGTAACGGCTAATAGTTTTGTACGATTTCCTCCACCAGACAACAACCCCTCTTTTGCTCTTTCTATCATTCCTCTTCCACCGAAGGCATGAACATTGACCATGTCAACATTCAATTTAGCTAGATTCTGCATAGCCCGTTCAACAGTAGTTGGAATATCATGAAGCTTTAAATCCAAGAATATAGGATGCTCCCTCATTTTCAGCTTCTCAATCAAGTCTGGACCTTCACGATAAAATAATTCCATACCGATTTTTACCGGTACACCATGTAATTCGTTGTTTCTGAGAAATGCATCGGTAGTTTCCCAGTCGGGAAAATCAAGTGCTAAGTAAATCTGGTTCATTACACAAACACCGCCTTTCCTATTGCATCATGGACTGATGAAAATCCATATTTCTCCAAGGTTTTAGGTAACTCATTAATAATTTCAGGCATGACTAAAGGATTCTGAAAGTTTGCTGTTCCAACTGCCACTGCATTTGCACCCGCTAGTAAAAATTCCAGCACATCCTCTGCCGTTTCAATGCCACCCATACCGATAATCGGCAAATTAACTTGTTCCCTTACTTCATAAATCATTCGAATTGCTATAGGTTTAATAGCAGCCCCTGAAAGTCCACCGGTTTTATTCGCAATTAGAGGTCGTCTACTTGGAAGATGAATTTGCATCCCAGTCAATGTATTAATCATCGTTAAACCATCCGCTCCAGCCTCTTCTACAGCCTTTGCCATTGCCACAATGTTGGACACGTTCGGGGAAAGCTTCACATATACAGGTTTATCACTAGCACGTTTTACGATAGTTGTTACTTCTTTTGCCATGTCCGGATCCGTACCAAATTGAATGCCGCCCTCTTTCACATTAGGACATGAAATATTTAATTCAAACGCTTTAACCTCAGGTGCATCGTTGAACTTTTTAGCAACCTCTTTATATTCTTCAATTGTACTTCCAGCTATATTTGCAATGATTTCTGTATCATATTGAGCAAGAAAAGGTACTTCTTCTGCAATAATTTTATCTACACCTGGATTTTGCAAGCCGATGGCGTTCAACATCCCACTACTTGTTTCTGCTACTCGAGGGGTGGGGTTTCCTAACCTCTCCGTACCAGTCGCGGCTTTCATCATTACAGCGCCGAGTAAACTAAGATCATAAAACCTGCTATATTCTTTCCCGAAACCAAAACAACCGGATGCGGGCATAACAGGGTTTTTCAAATTCAATCCTGGCAATTTCACTTGTAAATCCATCATAAGATGACCTCCTTGGCTGGAAAGACAGGACCATCGTGACAAATCTTCAGATATCCTTGTTCATTCTTTGTTGACACTACACAGGCAGCACAAGCACCGACACCACAACCCATTCTCTCTTCTAAAGAAATATAGCCCTTCTTGTCTTGGAGCTTGCTTGTGAGTGCACGCAACATTCCGGTTGGCCCGCAAGAATAATAGAGATCAAAATTAAAAGAGTCTGTTATTATATCTGTAACATAACCTTTCTCACCATAAGATCCATCATCCGTTACAACAATTGTTTCTCCAAGTTGATTGAATTCTTCCTCATAGAAGACTTGGGCTGCTGTTTGATATCCTAGAATAGATGTGACTTCAATTCCCTTACTTTTAAGTTTCTTCCCTAGATAATATAGAGGAGGAACACCTATTCCGCCCCCAATTAATAACACTTTTTCCATTTTGTCTGTATCGAACGGAAATCCATTTCCATTTGGGCCTATACAATCGACAATCATACCAGGTTCATATGCAGCAAACGATGCTGTTCCTCTGCCAAAAATTTTAAATAAAATCGTCAATTGTTTCTGCTCTCTGTCTACATCCGCGATTGAAATTGGTCTTCTCAACGTAAAGTTCGGTAGGGCAATGTAGATAAATTGCCCGGGCTCCGCAATTTGTGTTATATAATTATCTTCTAACTTCATCTCAATCGTATCTTCTGCAATTTGTCGTGCATAAACCAGCTTCATTTCTACTTTTCGCATTGTAAAGACCCCATTTTCACTTATACTATTAATTTATAATTTCTTGTACTAACTCTTTCTGAAAGACTACCTTTCCATGAACAATCGTTAACACTGGTTCTCCAAAAACTTTCCAATCATGGAAAGGTGTGTTTTTGCCTTTCGATAAGAAATCATGTTTATCAATAATCGTTTCATTTTCTAAATCAACAAGTACAATATCAGCTGGTAGATTTTCTTCTAATCTACCATATGGTAAATTGAATACATTTGCCGGAATTACCGTTAAATAATCCACAAGCTGATTCAAACTTAGGGTTCCTGTTTTCACTAAGTGAGTGTATAGAAGTGGAAATGCTGTTTCCAACCCTACAATTCCAAATGGTGCATGTAAGAATCCTTGAGCCTTTTCTTCTTCAGCATGTGGTGCATGATCCGTGGCAATAAAATCAATCGTGCCATCCAATAACCCCTCAAGTAATGCCTTTTGATCTTCCTTTGCACGTAAAGGTGGATTCATTTTGTAATTAGGGTCATCTGAAATGATATCTTCTTCGTTCAATAATAAGTGATGTGGTGTAACCTCTGCAGTCACTCGAATCCCTGCTCGTTTAGCATCCCGAATGACACGTACCGATTCTTTCGTACTTACATGACAAACATGATAGTGACAACCTGCAGCTTCAGCGAGTAAAACATCTCTTGCAATCTGTACAGATTCACTTATACCGGGTAATCCTGGTAAGTCGAGACGTTCACTTACCTCACCATCATGGACGACTCCCCCGTATACTATCGAGTTATCCTCACAATGAGCAACAACTGCTTTATTTAATTTTGCTGCACGTTTCATCGCTTGTAACATCATATCTGCAGTTTGGATTCCAACACCATCATCTGTAAAGGCAAAAGCATGTTTCATACTTTCCATGTCAGTTAGCTCTTTACCTTCAAGGCCTTTTGTGATGGAAGCGTATGGAAGAACCCGTACAACTGCATCTTTTTCTATCTTTTCAAAGAGTGTATCAAGTATTTCTTGATGATCCGGAACAGGGTTTGTATTAGGCATTGCAGCGACAGTTGTGAATCCACCTCTTGCGGCAGCTTTCGTTCCGGTCTCAATTGTTTCTTTATGCTCTCCACCTGGTTCTCTAAGATGGATATGCAAATCAATAAATCCAGGTAACGCTAACTTTCCACGGCCATCGATTTCTTCACACACAGTTTCATCTATTTTTTGTGCAATTTTTACGATTTGACCTTCTTCTATTAATATTTCATGTGGTAACTGTTCACCCGCTTTAGATAGCAGTTTGATATTTTTTAATAACGTTCTCATTGATGATCCCCCATTCTTTTAGTAGCGTAGTGATAATCGCCATTCTTACATAAACCCCATTTTCCATCTGAGCAAAGATTCGCGATTTTTTGCATTCAACGAGGTCTGTATCAATCTCTACACCACGATTTATCGGCGCTGGATGCATAATGATCGCATCATCTTTCATCCTGCTTTCTCTTTCCTTCGTTAAGCCGTACCGTTCTAGATAGTCATACGTATTCACGGAGTATTCATGTCGTTCATGTTGAATTCTCAACAACATGACTACATCACATTCTTCTACTGCTTCATCAATTGGCATATAAGGGAATTCCAGTGTATTTCTTTCAAATCCTTGTGCCGCACTAAGATAAACTTCTGCGCCCAGTTTTCTTAATGCAATTGCATTGGATCTTGCTACCCGGCTATGTTTGATATCGCCACATATCGCAATTTTTATTCCTTCAAATTTGCCAAACTCTTGGTAGATCGTCAATAAATCAAGCATTGTTTGTGTAGGATGTTCTTTCGCCCCAGCCCCTGCATTAATGATTGGAATGGAGAACTTTCCTTCAAGTGCTTCATACCAAGTGTCAGATTCATGTCGAATGACTAAGAAATTCGCACCTATCGCTTCAAAAGTCTTTGCAGTGTCGTATAATGATTCACCTTTTAATACGGCTGAATTCTTAGCGTTAAAATCAAGACTTTCTATACCAAGTTTCTTCTCTGCGACGACAAAGCTCATTTTTGTTCTCGTGCTTGGTTCAAAAAAGAGATTCGCACCAAAAACTTGCTCGTTGACCTGATATTTATTTTTCCGAAATTCCTCAGCTGTCTGCAGTAGGTTGTAAATCTCCCCCGTGGTTAATTGGTCTACAGAAATAAAGTGTCTCATGTCATTCTCCCTCCACTTTCCTTGAATTGGCTGTTGGCTAGGTGTAGCACCTGGATAGCGATTTATGATTTAACTTTCCAAAAAAAATCTTCCTGCAAAAGATTGCAGGAAGATAGACATGCCCCATGACGGACATGACACTTGCAACCTTTTAAATCTCTCGGATTTAATTAAAAGTTGTTTCCTATATTATTTTTCAAAGATGGACACTTGATCATTTTTATCCACTTCATTCAAACGTACAACAATTACTTCCTTTTCTGAAGTAGGGATATTTTTCCCTACATAGTCTGCACGAATCGGTAATTCTCGATGACCGCGATCAATCAGGACACCTAATTGAATTTGCGATGGCCTGCCTATGTCTATGACCGCATCCATCGCGGCTCGGACAGTTCTACCTGTGAATAATACATCGTCAACCAAAACGACTAGTTTTCCAGTGATTTCTTCATCGATACTCGATGATTTAACTTCTGGGTCATTGTTCTCTGTGACCTTCTCTAAATCGTCACGGTAAAGCGTAATATCGAGTTCTCCAATTGGTACTGTAATATTTTCAATTTGTTTAATTTTTTCCTGGAGGCGTTTTGCTAACGGAACACCACGCGTTTTAATTCCTACAAGAATTAAATCATCTGCCCCTTTATTTCTTTCTAAAATTTCATGGGCCATGCGTGTAAGTGCTCGATTGATTGCTGGTGCGTCAAGAACTACTGTCTTTTTCTTCATTGGCTATGTTTTCCTCCTAACATTTTCCAACAAAATAATCCCTTTTCTCCAGAGGAAAAAAGGGATTTAGACACAAATGTATCCAATGTTTACCGTTCCTTTTTAGCCTCACGGGACTATAATTAAAGGTCGTTCATCTCCATACATTATTTCAAATGACATGATAAATGTCAATACATTTTTTCAATTGTTTCCAATGCTTCCGTAAAAAATTCTGGAATGTCGGAACTGAACTGCATATATTTGCCTGTTATCGGATGTATAAATCCAACTTCTTTAGCGTGTAAAGCCTGACCATTTAAATCCAATGTTTTTCTAGGTCCATATAAAGGATCACCTACTAATGGGTAACCGATATATCTCATATGGACACGTATCTGGTGGGTTCTACCAGTTTCTAATTTACATTCCACATAAGAGTAATCAGGAAATCTCTTTAATACTCGGAAATGAGTGATTGCTTTTTTTCCATTATCCACTACAGCCATACGCTGTCTATTTTTAGGATCCCTTGCAATTGGTGCATCGACCATCCCTGTTTCATGCGGGATTTCCCCATGGACAAGAGCTATATATTTTCTGTCCACTTCACGATTTGCTAGCTGCTCTGATAAACCCACATGTGCTTGGTCATTTTTCGCAACGATTAAAAGTCCACTAGTATCTTTATCAAGTCGATGTACAATACCTGGTCGTTCTACACCATTAATTCCTGATAGGTCGTTGCAATGGTATAACAACGCATTAACAAGCGTGCCGGAACCATGTCCGGCCGATGGATGTACTACCATTCCCCGAGGCTTATTTACAACCAATAAATCATTATCTTCATAAATAATATCTAGTGGAATATCTTCAGCCTCTATTTCGAGAGGTTTCACTTCAGGTATGTGCCATTCAATTCGATCACCTAGTTGACATTTGTAATTCGCTTTTACGCTTTCGTCATTTACTGAAACATATCCATCAGCAATCCAAGATTGGATTTGCGAACGAGATCTTTCTGGATTGATATCTGCAAGCAGCTTATCAATCCTCTGTTTACTCTGTTCTGAAGTCACTATATGTGTAAAAGAACTCATGCTTTTTTACTTTCCTTCCTTTTTTCATTTCTTTCATCCATAATCGTTACAATAACAATTAAAATGACACCAATTGTCAATGCAGAATCTGCTATATTAAAGATAGGGAAATTATAATTAAAGATATAAAAATTAAAAAAATCCACTACTTCTTGTCTAAATATGCGATCGATAAAGTTTCCGATTGCACCGCCGAGAATAATTCCTAAGGATACTCCAAGCAATTTATTATTACGTGCGTACTTCTGCATATAATAAACGGCCACAGCAATAAATATTACAGTTACAATATAAAAGAACAACATTTGCCCTTGAAGGATTCCCCATGCAGCCCCGCTGTTCCGGTGTGAAGTGAGATAAAAGAATCCATCAATTATGCGGATACTTTCACCCAATTCCATATTGGCAACAACAAGCCATTTTGTAAACTGGTCAATTAAAATAATAATAATTGCAATAAGATAATATCTTAACATACAAGTCCTCCGAATTTACAGCTTCCAATTTATAGTCTTTGTCTTTATTTATCTTATCCTTTAAACAAGTGAATTACAAGAACGAACCTAAGTAAAAATGAAAAGACTGCCCCTTCTTTAGGAAAGGACAGTCTTTCTTTACATCTAGCTCAGAGAACTTATACCTTTAAGCTTGATAATGTTCTTTAACAACTGATGCACAACGAGTACACAATGTAGGATGATCGTTGTCTTCTCCAACAGTTTCTGATGACACCCAGCAGCGCTCACATTTTTCACCTGGATGCACTTCAACTAATACATTTACATAACGGTATTCTTTTGCTTCCGGTTCTTCATCTTTTACTACGGCTTCCGAAACGATTAAGAATTGATGCAGATATTCCATATCATGCAGAACTTTTTTCGTTTCTTCATCACGTGGTACTAATGTTACTTTTGCTTCTAATGGTTTACCGATCAACTTTTCATTTCTAGCTTCTTCTAATGCCTTTAAGACATCATCACGGACTTGCATGAAATGATTCCATTTTTCTTTATCAAAACCATTGATTTCTCTCGGTTCAGGAATATCAGTCAGTTGAACACTACTTTCCTCTACACCTGGAATATACTCCCATACTTCTTCTGTTGTATGAGGAATGATAGGCGTTAAGAGTTTGACGAGTGTTGTCAAGATTTCATAGTATGCTGTTTGGATGCTGCGACGACGTTTGTGATTTGGATTCTCAATGTACAGAATGTCCTTGGCGAAATCCAAGTAAAACGCACTTAAATCAACCGAGCAGAAATTATGAATATCATGGAAGATTGGTGAGTATTCATATACTTCATAATGGTTCCGTGAATTACGTAACAGTTCTTGAAGTCGATTTAGCATGAACAAATCAACTTCTTCCATATCCGACTCGGCTACCTTATCTTTAACAGGGTCGAAATCAGCTAAATTACCTAGGATAAAACGGAAGGTATTTCTGATTTTACGGTAAGCTTCGGATGTTTGTTTCAAAATATCATCCGATATTCTTACGTCTGCCTGATAGTCTACAGAGGCTACCCATAAACGGAGAATATCTGATCCCAACTGCTTTTGAACTTTACTTGGTACAATTACGTTTCCAATAGATTTACTCATCTTTCTTCCTTCACCATCAAGCACAAAGCCATGACTGATGACTCCCTTATATGGTGCTTTTCCAGTAACAGCAACCGCTGTAGAGATGGAAGAGTTAAACCAACCGCGATATTGGTCACTACCTTCAAGGTAAATATCTGCAGGGCGGCGATGATCTTCTCGATTCATCAATACACCTTCATGAGTAGACCCGGAGTCAAACCAAACGTCCATAATATCCGTTTCTTTTGTAAACTTTCCATTAGGGCTGTGTTCTGAAGTAAAACCTTCAGGGAGCAGGTCTTCTGCTTCTCTTTCAAACCAAACATTAGAACCGTATTCTCTAAACAGTTCAGACACATGATTGATTGTTTCTTCAGTAATGATTGGTGTGCCGTCTTCTCCATAAAATACTGGAATTGGTACACCCCAAGTACGTTGTCTAGAAATTACCCAGTCTTCGCGATCACGTACCATATTGTATAGTCGCGTTTCGCCCCAATTTGGATACCAATCTACATTTTTGATTTCATTAAGGATATCTTGACGAAAATCTTTGATTGACGCAAACCACTGTGGTGTAGCTCGGAAAATCGTCGGTTTTTTCGTACGCCAGTCATGTGGATAAGAGTGAGTGATAAAGTCTAATTTTAATAGTGCGCCAACTTCTTCTAATTTCTCAGTGATGGCTTTATTTGCTTTATCATAAAACATTCCTTCAAATCCTGGTGCTTCATCTGTGAATACCCCTTTGTCATCAATTGGTGATAGGGCCTCTAAGCCGTAACGTTGAGCAACATAAAAGTCATCTTCCCCGTGGCCTGGTGCAGTATGGACACAACCAGTACCAGCGTCTGTCGTTACATGTTCACCAAGAATAACTAGTGAATCCCGGTCGTAAAATGGATGTTTAGTCACAACGCGTTCCAAATCTTGACCCTTCACTTGTTTTACAACTTCAGGATTTTCCCATTCAAGTTCTTCGGATACTGTTTCAAGCAGAGACTCTGCAATAACATATTTCTCTTCTTTCACTTTCACAACGACATATTCAAGATCTGGATGGACAGTGATTGCAAGGTTTGCAGGTATTGTCCATGGTGTCGTCGTCCAAATGACTATTTTCTCACCAGTTTCAAGTACGCCTTTTCCGTCCGTCACTTCAAATGATACATAGATGGATGGAGAGCGTTTATCATAGTACTCGATCTCCGCTTCTGCAAGAGCTGATTCCGAAGAAGGTGACCAATTGACAGGCTTTAATCCTTTATAGATATAACCTTTTTTCGCCATTTCACCAAATACTTTAATTTGCGCAGCTTCAAATTCTTTCGTCAATGTGATGTATGGGTTATCCCAATCACCACGCACACCTAATGCTTTAAATTGAGTTCGTTGATTATCAATTTGTTCTAAGGCATATTCTTCACACATTTTACGGAACTCTGGAATTGGAATTTCCTTCCGATTAATCTTCTTTTTCTTAGTTAAAGCCGTTTCAATTGGCAAACCATGTGTGTCCCAACCTGGAATATAAGGTGCATGATAGCCTGTCATTGATTTGTAGCGCACAATAAAATCTTTCAATACTTTATTAAGAGCATGCCCAATATGCAAATCACCATTTGCGTATGGCGGTCCATCATGAAGAATGAACAAAGGACGACCTTTCGTTCGCTCTTGAACCTTTTCATAAATTCTCTCTTCTTCCCACTGCTTCTGCCTTTGTGGCTCTTTATTAGGTAAATTCCCGCGCATAGGGAATTCAGTTTTTGGCATTAATAATGTATCTTTATAATCCATCCTGCACTTCCTCCTTAATTACTTTCTTTCAAACAATTTTTTATATAAAAAAAGCCCTCTTCATCCCTAGAAAGGGACGAGAAGACTCGCGGTACCACCCTTATAAATTTAAATTATAAAATTCAAATTCACTCGAAGATCTTTTAACGGGGATGAACCGTCCACTATTACTGTCAATTCATAATGGATACATCGGGAGTGATTTTCTAAAAGCTATCTGTGTCAGACTTCCACCATCCTCTGACTCGCTTAACCAGAATATACTTTTATACTGTCTCCGTCATCGTATTTTAGCGAAAAAACTTTACTTGTATGAATTATATGTAAAAATCCTCTAGCCGTCAAGCACTACTATGCATTATTTTCAATCAATTCATCTTCGTCGCCGATTTCTGTATCAAAAAGATTTTCCCAATCATCATTTTCGATCATCTCGAGTTGAGCTTCAACCAGCATTTTTAGACGTGTACGGAATACTTTTGCTTGTTTTTTAAGCTCTTCCACATCCATGGAAATTCTTCGAGATTTGCTTAATGCTTCATTGATGATACGATCAGCATTCTTCTCAGCTTCTTTAATGATTAATTTGGATTCTTTCGCAGCATTCCCTTTAACTTCTTCGGCTGTTTCTTGTGCTACAAGTATTGATTTATTCAACGTTTCTTCAATATTTGTGAAGTGTCCTAATTTCTCTTCAAGTTGGGCAACCTTTTCTTCTAGATTCTTTTTTTCCCGAATGACCATTTCATAATCTTTCACTACCTGATCTAGAAACTCGTTAACTTCATCTTCATCATAACCACGAAATTTACTGGAAAATTCCTTGTTATGAATATCTAACGGTGTTAATGGCACTTAGGCCACCTCCTTAATGCTGATAATATTAATATATCATAAAATGAGTTATCTTTATATTTCGACATAAAGTCTAAAACTCCTGCAAGTCTAAGTAAATTTAAACTTATTGCAATATTGCTGTAATAATACGATATTTCTCTTTCTTTGTCTGTCCTTCAATACGGACAAGCTTACTTCGGCCTTTCCCACGCAAAGATAATAAGTCCCCTTCTTCCAACGGGAATTTATTGTCATGAACAATTTTGTGATTGACTTTAACCAATTGCTTCTCAATTGCTGTTTGTGCATCCTTACGTGACATACGGTAAATTTCTTTTAAAACAGTATCTAATCTAAGAGAAGATACTGTTTTACTGGATTCAACCCAATTTGATTTAGGTAGAAGTGCTTTTTCGATATCCACTTCTTTTAAATGAATCTTAGCATGTTTTATTGATGTTAGATTCATGGAAACGAAATTGCTTATTTCAGATGCCACAAAAATTTGCACGATGCCATCCGAAACAAAAATATCACCAAGTTTTTCCCGTTTTACACCTAAAGATAAAAATGCTCCCATCACATCACGATGTGTCAGCGTCACAAACTTTTCATGGTAATCTGCTTCTAAAAGAGTGATCTGATAATGATCTGATGTGATTTCTTCATAATAAGGTGCAATAATCATTCTCTTTCTCTCAGAATTTGGAGAACCGCCTGAATCAGCAAGTTGTAGTTCATCCTTACTTTCACTTACTAACATTTGTACAATTTGCTGTTCCCGCGGATCTAAAAAGTCTGTCAATCTTGCAACATACGTTCGTTCAACTTGTTCTTTCCATGAGAATACCTGGTCAATAAACGGTTCTTCTTCTTTCCGAAAGTGCTGGTAAATATCCATCTATAACTTCCTTTTAAATCTAATACTATTCATTCTCTATGTAATGGAAGTTCCATAGAACAGAACTGTTCCAAAATATCATTTTATAACAGGAACATCTGGAAAAATGAAACTAATCCCGTTCTAGCTAATGAAAGTACGATAATGGCTACGATTGGAGAGATGTCAATCATTCCTAGAGGTGGAATGAACCTGCGGAAGATTTCTAAATAAGGCTCACAAATTCTTCCGAGCATCTCCCCAAACGAAGATTCACGAGCTCCTGGGAACCAGGACATTAAAATATAAATAATGAGTGCCCATGAATAGATAGATAATGCTAATTGCAAAAAGTATAAGAGTTGATACATTAAATACGACCATCCTTTTTAATATTCATCTTCATAAGTGAATGATTCTGTGATGGAACCAGTCACATCTACATTATCAGGAGTACACAAAAATGTTTCAGCACCCAGCTTTTGAATATCTCCATTCAATGCATAAACAGTCCCACTTAGAAAATCAACTATCCGTTTAGCTTGATGACTTTCCACCCTTTGCAGGTTTATGACAACTGCACGTTTATTAACAATATTATCCGCTATCTCTTGTGCCTCATTATAAGAACGCGGCTCACAAAGGACTACCTTTTGAGCAGGTTGCTGTACACTCTGCAAACTTACAACATTTTGATTCTTTGGTTTTGGAGCAGCCTTCTCAGGTAGATCGTCCTCTTCAATATACTCGTATTCATATTCTTCGTCCATTGTAAAGTAGTTCTTAATTTTGTTTTTAAAGCTCATTTCCTTCACCTCTTATAAAGGGTAGTTTTATTCACCAACTAGTTTTGAACCTATACGGATATGTGTTGCTCCTTCTTCAATAGCAATTTTATAATCATTACTCATCCCCATGGATAAATAATGACAAGGTGCATGGGCTAAATTTTTATCCTTGATTTTATTCCTTAGTTGGGCAAGTTGCTGGAAAACACTACGTATTTCTTCCTGGTCTTCGATATGAGGAGCCATGGTCATTAACCCGACTACTTTAATTTTGTCATATTGAGCAATTTGTTCAATGAAAGATTCTACTTCCTCGACGGATAGCCCATGCTTTGTTTCTTCTCCGCTTACATTGACTTGAACAAAACATTCTATTGTCTTAGAAGCCCGTTTATTTATTTCTTTCGCTAAGGATTTACGATCCAGGGAGTGAATCATGTCTACCTTGTCAATAATATCTTTAACTTTTCTGGATTGTAAAGTACCGATAAAATGCCACTTTGCTTTCTCACCAATTGCTTCGTACTTCTCCAAGAATCCTTCATTTCGGTTTTCGCCAAAATGTTGGATTCCAGCTTCCAACAGCTCGTTATTTCGTTCAATTGTAACATATTTCGTTACAGCAATTAATGTAATATCCTTTACATTTCGATTACTCCGTTTACATGCTGCTTCCATGTTTTTTCTGATTTCTTCTAAGTTCGTTGTTACAACCATTCTCAAACAATCCCCTTTAATTTCTTTATACCCGCATACCTATGAAACCAAGCATTCTGCCTGTCTTTCCCTGGTCACGTCTGTATGAAAAAAATAAATCTTTATCTCGATACGTACAGTAATTTGTCATATCTATATTATGCCTTAATATTCCGGAATGTAAAAGGATTTCTTTATTCAACTCTTTTAGGTTTAAAAGAAAGCGTTGATTTCCTTTAGATTTTAATACTTTATCCCGATACTGTTGGTCAATATGGGAGACAACCCGCTCATCCACTTCATAGTGTTCCTGAGAAATTCCTGGGCCGATTGTGACCTGGATGTTTTCCAGCTTGGACCCATTTTCCTTAAAACGAGTAATCATTTCTTTTCCAATTTGGTTTACTGTGCCTTTCCATCCGGCATGGGCAATCCCAATGATTTCTTCTTCAGGATCATAGAAGTAAAGTGGGATACAATCAGCATAAAATGCTATTAGTAATACACCTTTCTCCTTTGTCAATATTCCGTCAATCCCGGATAAAGCAGATTCAGTTGAAAATGCTCCCTTACCTTTATCCAATCCAGACACAAGCTGTACTTTTTTCCCATGAACTTGTTCAGCCGCTACCCAATCCTCTAGAGGGAAACCTGTTAACGCTGCTAGACGTTCTCTATTTTCAAGCACATCGTCAATAACGTCTTGAACATGGAGACCACAATTAAAGGTGGAGAAATTGCCTTTACTTACACCGCCATTCTTTGTCGTCATGCCTGCAACTAGATTTGTTGATGATTGTTGCCATCCTTTTAATTGTAAAATCTGTTCCTGTTCCAAATGAAATGGTTCCACTTCAAGTCCGCCTCCTTTATCTTGTTTCATTTTATCATATTTTGTCTAGTAGATAACCTATTTTGTCCTTCATATTAAGGTAACATCAAAGTACGCTGGTCAATGGATTCCTTAACAAGGATAACGTCCTCCCCGATGCGTAGAATTTGTTTCCAAAGCACTTGGATCTCTTCAGCTTTACTGAAAAACCCACCTTTCGAATCTCTATCCGCTAAAATCAATGCAACAATTTTACCCGTCTTCACATCAATCTCCAAATCAACAATAAATCCTAATCTCCTTCCATCAACAACTGAAATGACTTCCTTCATTTGCAAATCCGATAAGCGTATCATTTTATCACCTCTTTATACACTATATGCAGGTCCTATACCTTTTTAAGACAAAATAAAAAAGCAGGTATATACCTGCTTCTTAATCAAGCACAGGCGCCCAGTGACTATTGGACTTTCTTAATCTGTATGTCACTAACTGAACGACTGCCCTATTGTATTCATTCAAACATTCGCTTATTCATTTGTTTGATTGCGGCCTTTTCCAACCTTGAAACTTGAGCCTGAGAAATTCCGATTTCTTCTGCTACTTCCATTTGGGTTTTTCCTTGGAAAAATCGCTTATTTAAGATAAGTTTTTCTCGCTCGTTTAGCTGGACCATTCCCTCTTTAAGTGATATTTTGTCATCCCAATTTGTTGCTTTATCCTTTTCATCACTAATTTGATCAACTACATAAATCGGATCGCCTCCATCGTTGTAAATCGGTTCAAATAAAGAAACCGGTTCTTGGATAGCGTCCAAAGCAAAGACTATATCTTCCTCTGGGATTCCAGTCTCTTCAGCTATTTCTTTATGTGTCGGTTCACGCGAAGTTTTACTCATCAGCAATTCTCGCGCCTGTAATGATTTATAAGCTATATCACGTAATGATCGAGATACACGAATTGGATTATTATCACGCAAATACCGTCGTATCTCTCCAATAATCATTGGTACTGCATATGTGGAAAACCTTACATTATGTCCTAAATCAAAATTATCAATCGATTTCATAAGCCCGATACAACCAACTTGAAACAGATCATCAACATATTCTCCTCGATTATTAAAACGTTGTATCACACTTAACACAAGACGTAAATTTCCATTCACCAACTCTTCCCTTGCTGAGAGATCACCATCTTCCTGGAGTCGTATGAATAACTTTTTCATTTCTTCATTTTTCAATACTGGTAGTTTGGATGTATCTACACCACAAATCTCTACTTTATGTCTAGCCATATCTGCTCAACCCTCCCAGATGTCGATGCTGTTCAAGGACAGTATCTCCCTCCAAAAGGGTTTTTATGCAACCTGAAAAGAGTCAGAATTTGGTAAAACGTAATCAAGCCACGTGGATGTAGAACTTACAACATTTTATTAAATTCTTTTTGAAGCCTACGAATAATTTTCTTTTCTAATCTGGATATATAAGATTGGGATATACCTAACATATCTGCAACATCTTTTTGGGTTTTTTCTTCTTGACCGTGTAATCCGAAACGCAAAGTCATAATTTGTTGTTCCCGTTTATTCAGTTGCGATAGCGCATCTTTCAACAGATTTTTATCTACTGTGGATTCAAGGTTTTTTGTAATGATATCTTCCTCTGTGCCAAGAACATCAGATAATAGCAGTTCGTTGCCGTCCCAATCAATATTCAGTGGCTCATCGAAGGAAATTTCCGACTTGAGCTTATTGGTTCTTCGCAAATACATAAGTATTTCATTTTCAATACAACGTGATGCATATGTTGCCAACTTTATTTTCTTTTCTGGCTTAAATGTATTCACAGCTTTAATTAATCCAATTGTTCCAATGCTGATCAGGTCTTCTATGTTAATACCGGTGTTCTCAAACTTCCGGGCAATATATACCACCAAACGTAGATTCCGCTCAATTAATAAAGCCCTTGCTGATTGATCTCCCTTAGTAAGTAAGTTCAACAGCTCCTCCTCTTCCTCTTTATTAAGTGGAGGAGGCAGTGCTTCTTTTCCACCAATATAATATATTTCGGGGGATTTAATCTTTAATTTAATTAGTAAGCGATACCAATATAATCTCAATCGAATTTTCCACATGCTCATCAACCCTCTCTTTTTATGCTGAATAAGTTATCGCCGATTGAATGAGTTCCGGCTGCAATAAACAATTATAATTTCCATCTTTCGTTAAATTTCCAAATTGAATCCCAACTAGAAAATTACGTGTATAGATCTCTTTGCTATCATAGTGAATAATCATTTCATCTGGAACGATAGTAAAAATAAAGCCATTCCCCCCTTCAACCCCCTGATATGGAATAATTCTTAAGTAATCAATCCATGCTTTAGGAATTTGATCCATATCCAGGTGATGATAAGCCTTCTCCAATTGATCCCACTCTGACTGCTCAAACCAGTCAGATAGAAATTCTTCATCGCAAATAATAACCGGTTTTTTAGTGAAGGGATCAATAAGCTGATTACCACTGTCAATAAATCCATTAGTATAGTGGCTTTCACCTTTTATCTTTATAGAGACAGGTATTTTCATATCATAACGGATTTTGTCTTGAACGTGCTTGTCCATACGCTGTTTCGTAAATATCCAAACAACAGGGAAAAATACTACAACGAATAACCAACTAATCGGATCCCCATATCCTGTGTTATACGTTAAAAATCCGGATTGCGAGATGGTAAAGGGCTGTTCGGCTATAAAATGGATAGCAATCAATCCACCACCAACTGAAAAGCTCATCATGTAAAACAAAGCCAATAACTTCAACACCTGAGAGATCTTATTAAACCCAAAGCTAGCTAAAATAATTAACATGGAAAAAAGTAATTTTCCAATAATACTTGTGAAAAAAGAGTCCGGGAAAAGGATGGTTATTGGTACGATTAATGAAGCTACAAATGCACCAAATGCCAATCGCAATCGACTAGTATGTAAACGTGCCAGCTTGTCAGTCAGCAAAAGCAGCATAAAGTCCAATAGAAAATTTAGTAGCCATATTGCATCAAGATAGATAGTCAACTTTCTCTCCCTTTCTACTTCTTATAAAAAAATAGTAATCTCCAGATGTAAATTGAAGTATAGCTCAAGCTCCAAAAAAAGTCTGTCAGTTCTTGTATGCGATAAACAACTACTTTTCACTAAAATATTCGGGGTTTGTCGGAATAGGAAATATGCTAAAATACGACTTTCAACTAGGTTTATAGAGTAAAAAATAAAAAACAGAGCAGAATATTATCTGCTCTGTTTATATTAAACATGATTTAATTAGCGGTTCCGGTTGCGATTTCTTAAGAATGTAGGAATATCTAATTCGTCCTCTTCCACTTTTGGTCTAGGAATATTAGTTTCCCGTTTCGGTTGTTGTTGCTCTTCAGGAGCACGTGTAGCTGCGTGCTGTCTTTCTGCAATAGCAGGTCTGCTATCCCTTTTTACAGTTGTTGTAGGTTTTTTAACTGTTTCATCAAAACCTGTTGCAATTACTGTAACGACAATTTCATCATTAAGGTTTTCATTGATTACTGAACCGAAGATAACGTTAACCTCTTCGTCTGCTGCATTTGTCACAAGATCAGCTGCCTCTTGAACTTCATATAAACTTAAGTTGGCGCCACCAGTAATATTCATGAGGATACCATGCGCACCATCAATCGAAGTTTCAAGCAACGGGCTGGAGATAGCTTTTTTCGCTGCCTCTGTTGCTCTTGTTTCACCCGTAGCAATCCCGATTCCCATAAGTGCTGAACCTTTGTCATACATAATGGTCTTCACATCAGCAAAGTCGACGTTGATCAGACCTGGTTTAGCAATTAAATCGGAAATCCCTTGAACCCCTTGGCGAAGGATATTATCCGCCTCACGGAATGCTTCTAACATCGGTGTATTCTTATCAACAATCTCTAGTAATCTGTCATTTGGGATAGTAATTAATGTATCTACATTGCTTTTCAATGTATCAATACCATTAACCGCTTGGTTCTGCCTTCTTCTTCCTTCGAAAGAGAACGGACGGGTTACTACACCCACAGTAAGCGCTCCAAGTTCTTTTGCAATTTGTGCAATAACTGGTGCCGCACCTGTACCAGTGCCACCACCCATTCCAGCAGTTACAAATATCATATCCGCTCCAGAAAGCACTTCTTCCAATTGTTCTTTACTTTCCTCGGCAGCTTTTTTACCAACTTCCGGATTAGCTCCCGCACCTAATCCACGAGTCAATTTTGTTCCGATTTGAACTTTTATTTCTGCTTTTGATAAGTTTAAAGCTTGTGCGTCTGTATTGACAGTGATGAATTCTACTCCTTCAACACCATCTTCAATCATACGGTTAACAGCATTATTACCGCCTCCGCCAACGCCAATAACTTTTATTTTCGCTAATTCCTCCATACCAGTATCAAACTCCAACATACTCAGTTCCTCCTAATTTGCAAAATTACAAGCGTTCTAGAAGCTAATTATAGAAAATGCCATTTGAACAAATTGTTCCGGCACAACAAATTCCTTCAATTAATCAAAGAAATATTTAAATAAATTAGCAATTCCAGATTCCTTTTTCTTTTTATTTTCCTTTGTTTCTCTAGGTTTCGTTTGGGATTGTTTCGGATTACGTTTCGGCTTAGATTCATGTTCAACTTCACTAATCGCCGGATATAACTGCTTACCTTGAATTTTCGCATTCCGATAAGCAAATTGCAATATACCGACTCCTGTCGTATAAAGTGGCTCACGCACCCCTATATAATCAGGGATCGCAATACGGACATTGGAATAAAACAGACTTTGTGCCAACTCACTCACACCCGGCATTGCCATCGTACCACCAGTCAACACAAAGCCTCCTGGCAGTTCGTTGTAGCCCATCCGCTTAATTTCCCTTGCCGTGAATTCAAAGATTTCTTCCATTCTTGCCTCAATCATATCAGAAATTTGCAATTGGTTATATGTTTGTCTATTATTGCTGCCAATAATGGAGACTTCGAAAGTTTCATTTTCATCCGCGTCATCGTAAAAAGCATGACCATAATTCAGTTTAATATCTTCTGCTTCTTCCGTTGAGGTCCGGAGACCGATGGATAAATCTTTCGTAATGTTATCTCCACCAAGTGCGATTGTACTTGTGGCAACTAAATAGTCATTTTCAAATATGGAGACCGTTGTACATCCACCACCAACGTCAATCAGTGCCACACCCATATTTTTCTCGTCACTGGATAAAGCGACTGAACCAGAAGCTAAAGGTGAAAGACAGATATCAGAAACCTCAAGTCCTGCCCGTTCAACACATTTCAAAGTGTTATGTAATACCGTCTTTGAGCAAGTAATCAATGTACCTTCCATCTCAAGACGAACACCAATCATTCCTCGTGGATCCGTGATTCCATCCAGACCATCTACAATAAATTGTTCTGGAACCACATCTATAATTTCCCTTTCTGGAGGAATTGAAACTACCTGTGCACCGTCAATCACACGAGTCACATCTTCATCATCAATTTCTCTACTTTCATTTTGGACAGCAACAACGCCATGGCAAGGTTGGAGCCATATATGATTTCCATTGATTCCTACAACAACACGATTGATTTGCATGCCTACCATTCTCTCTGCCTGCTCAATCGCACTACGAATCGATTGTACCGTCTGATCAATATCAACAATGGCACCTTTTTTCATACCAAGGGATTTTGCTGTTCCGACTCCGATTATATTCAATGAATCATCTAGTACTTCTCCAATTATCACTTTAATTTTCGATGTACCTATATCAAGGCTCACGAGAATTTCACTATTATTCAAAGAATGGCACCCCCAAAAATTACATTACATTCCAGTTATAATTATCTAAACATAGCAGTCTAGCATTAATATTTTTTCTAACAGTATCATTAATTAATTCAACATAAGCAGTACATTTCCCTTTATTTATAGAAAATAATCCTGTCTGCTTCTATACTTTTCGTATTGCCTTTTTATTTTAAGTCGTTCCCAATCATATTAACATCATTCCGCCCTATTCTAGCGACTCCTCTATTTCTTCCTCTTCTTCTATATCGGCATCTGATTCAAAGGATTCAAAATAAACACCAACACCTATATGTATGATACCCTTAGTATTTGGGTCAAGCTGGGAAACTACTGAAGGATAAACAGCCATCCCTTCGGCAAAATCCATAATTGTTCCTTTCACTACAAATCCATCATTCATAAAGAGTAAGATGTTGTTTTGATTTCCTTCTTCAGGCTTCCAATAAACTTCAGAAATTAAATCCAAAATATCAGGAGGCAATTGATAGAGCTCATCAGCCATCTTTTTTAAAAACTCCTCATCGGTGAAACCTATTAATAACGGAGCTTCTCCAGTAAAGGATTGATATTCGACTGAGTCTAAAACTTCACCAGTGTGTAGAACTGGTAAGTAATTCGTTCCATCTTCAATAATACCAATAATTTCTTTTTCTTCGACTGTGATTGCTACCGTATTAGGCAGCTTTCTTTCTACATCCACTTCTTCAATCACTGGATTGTCTTTCAGTTTGCTCTCAATATCAGCAAAGTCAATAGCCCAGATATTTGGTTTATCCAATAAGCCTGACAACTCTGTAATCTCTTCATCAGTTATAAAGGAATTGTTATGTACAGTAATTGTTTTTACCTCGCTTAATGGTGATTGCAGATAAACGATAATAGAAATTAAGAAGAAAAAGATTGTCATGTAAAAAACCAAACGTCGATTTGCTTTTTTCTTTCGAGCTTCTTTTAATTTAGGAATACGATCCTCGATGGAAACGATATTCTTATTGTCTTTATTCATCTCCATTTCTTCCTTTATCAGCAGACTAAGTCTAATTTTTATATAGATTATAGTAAAATTTAAAAACGGCAATAAAAATGCCGTTTATATCTAGTTATTAGAATTATATCATAGATTAGTAGTTAACAGATAGTATACTTACCATAGAAATGTAAGTTTTTATTGGTAAAAAAAGTAATTGATTTAAAATGATGGATTTTAGATGAATTAATNCCTTCGCTTTCCGTGGGCGGCTGGTGAGCCTCCTCAGGCACAAGCGCCTTGCGGGGTCTCACCGATGCCTTTGCTCCCACAGGAGTCTTCGGTGTATCGGGGCTGCTCCGAGCAAAACTAAAGTTGATACATTGTATTTTTATTTATGTCAGCAAAAAATTAACAAAATCAGTAAAAGGCCACTTTAATTTGAATCCTGAATTTCCTTTGCACAATCATTTTATATTATCTTTATTTAATGCAGATAAAACATCCACAAACTAAACTAACTGATCTTCTGGGATAGTCCAAATACTTTTGACTTCTGCAGAAGAATAGGTCGGATTGGGATCCCACAGCATAGCGAAGCTGAATAAGAACGCCATGTCCTTTGCATCAGAGGCTCACGGGCCGCCGGCGGAAAGAGAGAGGTATTTGCACTGCGGACTTCAGGTTCTATTCTTAATTCAAAGTTTAGACCTTGGTTCTATTTATCTAAATCCTAGAGTGAATGCTTAAATTTAATAATATCCCAACAGAACATAGTGTTAAGGTTAATGATGAGCCTCCATAGCTTAAGAACGGGAGGGTAATGCCTGTTACTGGGATTAAGCCGATGACAACGCTGATATTGATCATTGCCTGGATAATCAGCATCGATACGATGCCTAAAGCTAAATATCTGGCAAAAGGATCGGCAGATTCTAGTGCTACTTTAATTCCCCGCCAGAGTAATAAAAATAATAAGGTAATCAGGCCGAGTCCGCCGATGAATCCAAGTTCTTCAGCAAGGATGGCAAAGATAAAATCAGTTTGCGGTTCAGGCAAATAAAAGTATTTCTGTAAGCTATTACCTAAACCAAGTCCCATCAAACCTCCTGGACCAATTGCATAAAGAGACTGGATAATTTGAAAACCGTCTCCAAGCGGGTCTTCCCACGGATTCAGAAATGCAGTAATCCGATTTATTCGATATGGCGCAGATATTATTAATAAAGCGAAACCAATCAACCCTATTATCCCAAGACTAACAAAATGAGAAATCCTTGCTCCGGCAATAAAAATCATTGTGACACAGGTTAAGACTAACACTAGACCTGTTCCTAAATCAGGTTGGAGCATAATTAATCCAAAAGCAGTGAAAATGAGCAACAAGCACGGTAGAAAGCCTTTCGTCAGAGAAGTGATATACTTTTGCTTTTCGGATAATAAAGCTGCCAGGAAGATAATTAACCCAAGTTTCATAAATTCAGAAGGCTGAATACTGAATGCTCCTACACCAATCCAGCTCCTCGCCCCACCCCTTACCATTCCAATACCGGGAATCAAAACGAGAAGAAGTAAAATAAAACATCCAATCAAGATGAAGTTTGAATACTTTTTCCAAGTAGTATAGGGAACAAACATGAAAAATATCATAGCGATTATTCCAGCCCCAGCAAATAAAAGTTGTCTTTTAACATAGTAAAACTCATCATCGAATTTATACAAGGACCATACATGTGAAGCACTATACACCATAATTATGCCGATGATCAGTAACGCAATAATAACGGTAAACAAAAGCATATCCGGTCTATTTTCAGCTTTTGTGAGATTTCTAAGCATGAAAAAACCCCTTTCTTTCGTTTAAGAATAGGGGCAAAATATCTATTAATTTATTGTTTGTCCAAGCCCCTATAATAGTTTATGCACGGCTTGGATAAACATGTCTCCTCTTTCTTCAAAGGTGCGGTATTGGTCCCAGCTAGCACAAGCGGGAGACAACAGAATCACATCGTTTTCTTCTGAATGCTCGTAAGCTACCTTTACTGCTTCTTCTACATTTTCTGCATTTAAAATAATTGGAACATTGGCTTCTTCTGCAACTTTTTCCAGTTTCTCCTTCGTTTCTCCGAAGCTGACTAAGCCTTTAACATGCTTGAAATGAGGGATTAATTCACTCAGATCATCACCACGATCCAGTCCACCAGCTAGCAGAATCGTCGGTTGTTTAAAAGCCGCTAAAGCTTTCTCAGTAGCAAGCATATTAGTTGCTTTTGAATCATTGTAGAAAAGACGACCATGTACCTTATCAACAAATTGCAGGCGATGTTTCACACCTGTAAAAGTTGTTAGTACACGTTCAATGCCTTCATTCGTTGCACCTGCTAATTTTGCTGCAGCTACTGCAGCTAATATATTCTCTAGATTATGGTTACCTACAAGTACAATTTTTTCTAAGTTTATTACTTTTTCATCTAAGAAATATACCGATGTTCCATCTGTCCAAACACCCTCCTCCAATTTTTTAGTAGTGGAGAAAGGGATTAGCTTAGCTCTTGCAGTTTTAACCTGTTCTTCAATTTCATCGTCATCGGCATTATAAATTAAAAAGTCCTCTTCCGTTTGATTTCGGAAGATGTTGAACTTCGCTTGTTTATAATTTTCCAATGTTTTATGGTAATCAAGATGCGCTTGAAATACATTAAGGATGACCGCAATATTAGGTCGAAACGCGATGGTGCCTTGGAGTTGGAATGAGGAGAGTTCCAAAACAAGAGCTTCCTGTTCTGCTAAATTTTCAGCTGCTTCAGTAGCGACGATTCCAATATTTCCAGCTACTTTCACTGGTCGATTACTTTCCTGCAACATCGAAGTTGTTAATGTTGTCGTCGTCGTCTTCCCGTTCGATCCTGTAATTCCTATCAGCAACTCAGGAACAAGTTGATATGCAATTTCTATCTCTGTCACAATTGGAATTTTTCGTTTCATTGCTTCTACAAGTACTGGATTCTCATATGAGATTCCTGGATTCTTTACAACTATTTCTATACCTTCAAGTACAGATAACGGATGTGAACCTAATACCATTTCAGCGCCAAGAGCAACCAGGTCTTGCACAATAGTCGATTTTTCACTTAATTGCTTGTCATTCACACGGACTTTCATTCCGTTCCTCAACAAGGTTTTGGCAGCTGCTGTACCGCTCTTCGCCAATCCAAGGACAAGCACTTGTTGATATGGAAAATTCTCTAGTTTTCTCAATTTAGGCCCACCTCAATATATATCCCCAATGCTGCACATACGAGGCCAACCAACCAAAATGTTGTGACGACACGCCATTCTGACCAGCCTAAAAGCTCGTAATGATGATGCAATGGACTCATTTTAAATACTCGTTTACCGGTTGTCTTAAAGGAAATTACTTGGATAATGACAGATAATGTTTCAATGACGAAAACACCGCCAATAATCACTAGAAGTATTTCCATTTTCGTCAGGATGGCTACTGCAGCTATCGAGCCCCCGAGCGCTAAAGATCCGGTATCTCCCATAAATACTTTCGCGGGGTGGGCGTTGAAAACGAGGAATCCTAGTAAAGCTCCAACAGAAGCTAATGAATAAATCGCAATATCATCCTGTGGCATACCATACCAAGCTAAAATTGCAAATGCACCAAATGCAATAGTCGCAGTTCCAGCAAGCAGTCCGTCAAGTCCATCTGTTAAGTTCACCGCATTTGACGAACCAACAAGCATAAAAATAACTAAGATTGCATAGAACCAACCCAATTCCCATTGGATATTCGTTCCAGGAAGCTGAACAAAAGTAGAAAAGTCGTTAGCTTTTAGAATGAAAAAGAATATAACTGCTATCAAAATTTGTCCTAGCAACTTCTGCAAGGAAGTAAGACCAAGATTTCTTTTCATTACAACTTTAATAAAGTCATCAAGGAATCCTAACAATCCATAGCCAATGAGAACAAGTAATAACAGCCATAGTTCATAACCGATTCCTCCACTAACTTTCCCAACCATAATGAATGAAGTGATGACGATGCTTAAAATAATCATGATTCCACCCATTGTCGGTGTACCGCTCTTCTTCTGATGTGACTGTGGTCCTTCTTCGCGAATACTTTGTCCAAACTTTAATCGTCTCAAAAATGGAATAAATAGTGGCGAAAAAAGAACAGTAATTAGAAATGCTATTCCTATTGTCATAAATAAAATTGTTGTATTCAAGTCTAATTCCCCCTTAATTACTGCTCCTCATTTTTATGTTCAATAACTATTTCATTGACCATCGACTCAAATTCAAGCCCTCGTGAAGCTTTAAATAATACAAGACAGTCTTCGGTCAGTTGTTTTTTCAGTTCAACAACTAATTCGGTTTTCGTTTCAAAGTGCTGACACGTGATAGCGCGGTTGTTTACATTATCTTTGATTAGCTTCGCGTGATTACCGTATGTATAAAGGTGAGTGATCGGCGAGGAAATGACAGTTGCTATCGAACGGTGCATCTCATCCGCAAATGTGCCAAGTTCAAGAACGTCTCCAAGCACTAGAATTCTTGTTGCGAAACCATCCATTTGTTTAATTACTTCAATTGCAGCCTTCATGGAAGTAGGAGACGCATTGTAGGAATCATTCACAACCGTTGCTCCGTTCTCTGCTTGTAATAACTCAAAACGCATGGAAGTATAAGCCAAAGAAGATATTCCAGCTTTTTGTTTTTCAAGTGGAATTTTTAGCTGTTCTCCAATTTGAATAGCATATGCCGCATTTTTTGCATGATGCTCACCAAATAGAGGGACTTGAAATTCACTTCCATTGGAAAGGCTGAATGAAGTTCCTTCCAATGTTACTTCTGCACGCGTCACTTGCATGTCATTATCGTCGGAAAAGCCACAGCGCAACATACGGAACCCTGCAGGTTGTATCTCTTGTAATAGCTGTTCGTCTCCATCAACGATAAGACAGCCATCTTCTTTCAAGCCATTGACAATTTCAAGTTTAGCTTTAGCAATCCCCTGTCTTGATCCAAGAAATTCTATATGGGATTCACCAATATTCGTGATTATGGCATAATCTGGCTTCGCAATATTAGTCAACAAATCTATTTCGCCAAAGCCACTCATTCCAAGTTCAAGAACAAGGACTTCTGTGTCTTCTGGCATATCTAGAATGGTTAAAGGTAAACCAATTTGATTATTAAAATTCCCCAAAGTGGCATGCGTACGATAAGTGGTTTTCACAATAGCGGAAACAAGATCCTTCGTAGTTGTTTTCCCATTAGAACCTGTAATTCCAATTACTATAGGATCAATTCGATTCCGGTATTCAGCAGCCAAGTCTTGTAAACCTTTCGTCGTATCAGTGGTGAAAAAAACAGGGAAATCATTCGGGATGGAAGCAGGCAGCTGCTCCTTCTCATCCCATATTACTGCAATTGCACCATTTTCAATCGCCTGCTCCACATAATCATGGCCATTAAAATTTTCACCAACAATTGGAATGAACAGTGAGTTTGGAGCTTTCACACGGCTATCCGTCGTTACTCTTTCTATCGGTGGTAGATGATTGATATGATGATGGTTTTTAAATATTTTTTCTAAATCGTGGAATGAAAATAACATGTTTAAATCTCCTTAGTAAGAATAGCATTTTTAGCGACAATTCGATCATCAAACGGATATTTTTTCCCGCTTACCTCTTGATAAGTTTCATGTCCTTTACCGGCGATAAGGATTAAATCCCCTTCTTCCGCATAAAATACAGCCTTCTCTATCGCCTTTTTCCTATCTAGTATACTTTCATAATTTGTTACATTATCATCAAATACTTGAATCATATCCTCAATAATTGCTGCGGGGTCTTCAGTTCTCGGATTATCGGATGTGAAAATAGCATAATCCGCCAAGTTTACAGCTTCTTTTGCCATTAGAGGCCGTTTACTAGGATCCCGGTCACCGCCACAACCGATGACACAATACAATCGACCAGTCGTCAAACCTCTACATGTCTCCAATACGTTTTGGAGGGCATTAGGTGTATGTGCGTAGTCTACAATGACGCCAAATGACTGACCTTCATCGACGGCTTCAAACCTGCCTGGTATTGAAGGGATTACTTTCAACGTATCCTGTATGATTTCTAATGGAATATGATCGAGAATAGCTGCAGCAGTTGCCGCGAGCATATTGTATACATTAAATATACCAGTAAGCCTACTCGTAATTTTAACTGTTCCTACAGGTGTTTTCAATCTGAAAATAGTCTTATTCGCAAAAAGTTGTATATCATCAGCCATAACATCTGCAGAACAATTGATTCCATAAGTCACAACCGGCTGTGCTGTCATCTGTTGTAAATTCTTACCATATTTATCGTCGATATTTATGACTGCATATTTACTCCCATGATGATAGCTGTTTCCCAGCTGTGAGAATAATAAACTTTTAGCAAGGAAATAGTTCACTTCATCGTGATGGTAATCCAAATGGTCCTGAGTCAAATTGGTAAATATTACAGTGTTGAAATCACATCCATAGGCTCTTCCCAAATCTAATGCATGTGAAGAAACCTCCATAATCACTTGATCAACGCCAATGTCTTTCATTTCGCGAAAGAGACGCTGCAGCACAAGTGCATCCGGTGTTGTATTACTCGTCTCTCTATAACTGTTGCCAACTTTGTTTTGTATTGTTCCAATCAGACCCGTGTTTTTACCAAAGTTTTGATATATGGAATCAAGAAGATAACTGACTGTAGTTTTACCATTTGTTCCCGTCACCCCTATCAACGGGAAATTGGCCGTAGGATAGTCATAAAATGTATTTGCAATGATTGCAAGTGCTCGTGATGAATCTTTTACGTAAACGACAGGTACACTGCTTTCTATTTCAGTTTCTGCAATGATTGCCGCAGCTCCTTTTTGAGTTGCTTCCTGTACATATAGGTGACCGTCCGTTTGGTGACCCTTTATGCAAATAAACAAGCTGCCAGGCTTCACCTTTCTCGAATCCGTTTCAATGGAACTAATTTCCACCTCAAAATCTTCGGCAGGACTTGAAACGAACGGCATTTTGAATAACAAATCATTTAATTTCATCGGAACACCCTTCTCCAATAAATCTATACCGATGGGAAAAGGATGACTTATACACATATCATCAATCACTCAAAAATATTCTAATTTTGGAACCTGGTATAACTTTCTCGCCAGGCTTCGGTTCTTGATCAATTATTCGTTCTCCATCCCCACTGACTTCCACAGACAAATTCAACATATACTCTGCTAACTTTTGTGGTTTAAGACCAACGAGATCAGGAACTTCGACCAATGGCTCTTCAGGCCACATATATTCTTTTTCTATTCCATCTTTACGCTTTTCTACACCCATAACAGGTAAGCTGTCTCCAATAATTCTCCCTACAATTGGAGCAGCAACTACTCCACCAAATTGAACCGTATTTTTTGGGTTATCGACTGCGACATATACTACAATTTCTGGATCATCAGCTGGAGCAAAGCCAATAAATGAAACTATATAGTTATTCTGCATATACCTGCCGTCAGGGCCAACTTTTTGAGCAGTTCCAGTCTTTCCTCCCACTCGGTACCCTTCAACATATGCAGGGCGACCTGTCCCTTGTGCAACTACGGATTCCAGTGCGTATTTCAATTCATCAGATGTTTCCTTGGAGATGACATTTTTCTTGATTGTCGGTTCATTCTTCTCCACAACTTCCTCCGTAACAGGATCAATCCATTCAGAAGCTATATATGGTTCATATAGATACCCGCCATTTACTGCTGCAGCAACTGCCATCACCTGTTGAATCGGAGTAACTGATACACCTTGACCAAAAGCAGTGGTGGCTAGCTCTAACGGACCTACATTTTCAGGTTTAAATAGAATTCCATTCCCTTCTCCACTTAAATCGACCCCTGTTTTTTTACCAAATCCAAAAGCATCAATATAAGAGAATAGCCGCTCCGTTCCAAGTTCTTGACCTAAATCAACGAAACCAGGGTTACAGGAGTTTTGCACGACTTCTAAAAATGTTTGATCACCGTGCCCTCCACTTTTCCAGCAACGAATTCGTGTACCCGATACAGTGACATCACCATCATCATGAAAGTGATCGTTTTCGAGATTAACAATATCTTCTTCTAGTGCAGCTGCTAAGGTTATAATCTTAAAGGTTGACCCAGGCTCGTACGTACTCCAAATCGGGAGGTTACGGTCGAACACTTTGGAGTCCACCTCTTGGTAATTCTCAGGATGGAAATTGGGACGTGTTGTCATACCGAGGATACCACCAGTTTTTGGGTTAACAGCAATTGCCATCGCACCATCCGGATTGTATTTTAATACAGCAAGATCAAGTTCACGTTCCATAATTGCTTGTACCTGTGAATTTATTGTCGTTTTCAAATGCAATCCATCCCGAGGTTGTGTGTAGACATCAGCAAGAGTATCTAAGCGGTTACCTTTCGCATCTGAATAAAACGATAAACTTCCAGGTTTGCCCTGCAATTTATCGTCATAATATTGTTCAAGACCCATTAGACCTTGATTATCAATTCCAGTAAAGCCAAGCACATGGGATAAATACGTATCATATGGGTAATGTCGCTTGGAGTCTTTAGCCAAATAGACACCAGGAAGATTCAGTGTGCGGATTGCACGTTCTTGCTCTTCAGAAATTTTAATGCCTTCTGGACGTATCGTCACACTGGAAGCAGATTTTGTGATTGTTTGGAAGACTTTTTCTTCTGAAGCATCCAAAATAACTGCCAATTGTTCAGCAGTTAATTCGGGGTCGATAATTTGTCTCGGTACAATAGTTACAGTAGGTGCAGTTACATTTTCCGCTAACGGCACTCCATTCATATCTAGAATTTTTCCCCGTTCCGGAGCGAAGACAATATCTCTCGTCCACAATTCGTTAGCTTCTACAAACAACTTGTCTCCGATGACAAATTGTACATAAGCCAGTCTGATTGTAATTGTAATTAGAATAAGTAAAGCAAAAAGAAAAACAGCAACTATTCGTCTTTTAACCCTAGTGGTGGATACGCGTCTCATACTTGCACTCCTCTTCATAGATAGGCTTGTATCCACTATATGAGTTTTAAAAAACGAATAGAACACTGTTTATCCTTTGTCACGATTAGTTTGTTTCATCTTGATTCTCATTTTCTCCGTCAATCTGCTCATCTTCTGTAGAACCATTTTCCTCGGTTTCTTCAACAGGATCTCTTTCTTCATTAGGCGGTAGCAATTCTATTCCTAGATAAGAACCTTCCCTTAGTGGAGTGTTCGGTTCCACACTTTGAAGAACAACAAACCCGCTGCCAAAACTCTCAAGTTGTAAATCTAGCATCTCTGCCAGTTGAACAACTTCCCGTTTTGACCATCCTGTCACATCTGGCATTGACGGTTCATCTGTGACTAAAATAACATGCTTCGTAGGTAGAATCTTATCACCCGGCTCTACATTCGCTTGTGTTACAGTATTTCCCTCACCAACCACTGTAACTTTAATACCGTTCTCATTCATACTTTGTGCGATTTTTTCAGGTTCTTCACCATTAAAATCTGGCACTTCGAATCGTTCAATTTCTTCAACTTCACTTTCATCCGGATCGATATTTAAATAATGCAGGCTATTTTCCATCACATTTTTAACAATAAATGAAACTGGCATCGAGCCATATTCACCAATCTCTAAATTCGGCTGCTGTACAGAAACGAAGATGACTAGCTCAGGATCTTCAATTGGTGCCATACCTAGGAATGAGAAAATCATGTTTTCTCTACCTTTCATATATTTGCCATCCGGTCCTACTATTTGTGCAGTACCTGTCTTTCCGCCAATAGAATAATCTTCGAGCTTGAATCTTTTTCCTGTTGCATGCTCACCTTCGACAGCTCGTCTTAATAAACCACGGACTTGTTCGGCCGTCTCTTTAGAAATCGGTTCAGAAACAACTTCAGGTTTATTTTGCTCTATGACTTCACCGCTAGTAGAATCTACAATTCTACTAATCACATAAGGCTTCACCATTTTACCATCATTTGCAATCGAAGTTGCAGCCTTCATCATTTGAATCGGAGTAACCGTACTTCCTTGTCCAAAGGAGGCAGTTAATTTTTCCCTTGGCCAATTATATAAAATCTCTCCTGTTACTTCTCCCGGCAAGTCAATACCTGTTTTCTTATCAACATCAAAAGCGTGAAGATAATCCAGGAACTTTTCTGTACCAATCTTTTCCCATACTAGTTTGGATGCGGCAACGTTTGAAGATCGTTCAAATCCTTCATCGTAAGAGATTAGACCCCAGCCTTTTCCTTCGTTAACGTCACGAATAGGGATAATTTTCTCATTTACGTTATATGTTCCAGATTTAAAGAGTTCATTGCCATCATATAACCCTTCTTCAATAGCTGCAGCCCAAGTAAACATCTTAACTGTCGAACCAGGCTCAATTGGGGTGGATACTACATCGTTATACCAGTTCTCAACATTCGCAGGGTTATTTGGGTTGTAACTTGGACGACTGCTCATCGCAAGGACTTCGCCAGTTTTCGCATGCATTACAACAGCTGTCATCCGCTCAGGATCATACTTTTTTTCAACTGTAGTTAGTGCTTCATCCACTAAAGTCTGGATTTTCTGATCGAGAGTTAAATACACATCATCGCCATGCTCTGGTTCTTTGATTATTTCATTCGGATCTAATAGCTTTGAATTATATAAATCTCTTTGATATGAAATATAGCCATTCGTCCCACGTAGGTATTCATCCATTTGCCGTTCCATACCCGCTATTCCTGTAACTTCTGTTTTTACTCCATCTTCCGTTTCTATTTCGGTTTCTCTAGCAAAGCCGATAATATGGGAAGCAAACATTCCGTTCGGGTAGAAGCGCATTGGAGACTCATCAAAATAAATACCTGGAAGGCCCAGTGCTTCGATTTCTTCCTTTTGTTTTTGTGTCAACTGCTTACCAATATTGCCAAACTCCACTTGGAACCGTGGTGGTTCTGCCTGAAGACCTGCCTGCAATGAGTCTCTGAAAACTTCCGGTTCGGTTTCAAACACCTTTGCAAGTTCCTCCGCAGTCCTATCAACATCTACTACATGTCGAGGGTTTTCAGGGTCTTCTGAATAGGTCTCGTCGATAATTGCATACATACGGTACGTTGGCCTGTCATAGGCTAATATCATACCATTTTTATCAAGTATTTTACCTCGCTCAGCAGGCAATATATAAGAGGATGTGCGCTTTTGTTCTGCCCATTCTTCTAAAGAAACGCCATTCACTTCACCTGTTGCTTGAATATAAATAAACCTGCCAGTTAATACAACAAAAATTGCAACGAAGACAATGATTAATATCCCCGCCATCATATGAGTTGTTCTATTTTTTCTCATATAATACCTTCTTACTCATTCTCCACTGCTTGTGCCTGTTTGACCTCAGCATTTTGAATTTTTAATCCATGAGATTCTGCAATGGAAATGATCCGTTCAGGACGTGATAATTCCTTTACTTCAAATGCTAACCCCTCGTTTGCAATTTTTTGTTGTTCAACTGTTCTCTCAAGTTGTTGTACTTCTCGATTTAAAGTATCCGTTTGGGAAGAAATGGATACCATAAAAATCCCCGCTGCGATCAAGCCAGCTGCAACAATAGAATAGATAATCTTTTCTCCTTTAGTTATCCAGCCTTGTTTCTTAACCTTTACTGAAACTTTTGGAACCTGATTTTGACTTGGTCTCGTATTTACTTCCCAGTTTCTCGCTTGATTAGCACTCATTTCCGTCTCCATCCTTCCTCATATGTGAATTCTTCATTCCAAGTTTTTGTTTTTTCAGCAATCCTTAGTTTCGCCGAGCGTGATCTGCGATTTTCTTCCAGTTCATCATCTTGGGGAATAATTGGTTTTCGTGTAATCAATTTAAATGGCGCTTCATGCTCTTGTGGAATAACAGGTAAATGACGTGGTGTCTCTTTCGGTGTACTCCACTTCTTAAACGCTTGTTTACAAATTCGATCTTCCAGTGAATGGAATGTAATTACTACCACTCTCCCGCCAATACGAACACGCTTTGCTGCCTGATGTAATGCGTCATTGAATGCAAATAATTCGTCATTCACTGCAATTCGCAAGGCCTGAAAGATTCGTTTAGCAGGATGCCCACCTTTTCTCCTGGCCGGTGCAGGAATAGCTTCTTTAATGATTTCCACCAATTGTGAGGTTGTGGTTATTTCTGATGTAGCCCGATATTCCTCTATCTTGCGGGCGATTTGCTTAGAAAACTTTTCCTCACCATATTGGAAAAAGATCCCGACCAGCTTTTCATAAGGCCATGTGTTCACAATTTCTTTAGCGGTCAATTCATTTTCTTGATTCATACGCATGTCTAATTCTGCATCCTGATGATAACTAAATCCTCTTTCTCCTCGGTCTAATTGGGGAGAAGATACACCTAAATCAAAGATGATCCCATCCACTTCTTGGGTTCCATGTTTCTCCAGCTCATTTTCCAACTCACGAAAGTTGGCATGGATGAATTGGATTCGGTCATGGTATTCTTCCAACCTCTTCTTAGCTGCTTCCAAAGCATCAACATCCTGATCAAACGCAATCAGTAAGCCATTTTCATTTAATCTAGATGCTATTTCCAGTGAATGGCCACCGCCACCAACTGTACAATCAACGTATGTACCGTCAGGCTTAATATTTAATCCCTCAATTGTTTCCTCTTTTAATACACTATAATGTTCAAACAAGCCCTCACCTGCTTTATTCTCATGTTTGTAAAATGTCTATGGTTATTTCCTGATTCGTTTTTTAGCTTGATTTTGTGCACGCGTATGCGCTTTTCGTATTAAATATCAAAGTCCAATAGGTTTTCTGCGATTTCAGAGAAGGATTCTTCAGATTCCTCCACGTAGTCTTCCCATTTTTCGTTAGCCCAAATCTCAACTCGTTCCGAAACTCCGATAACTACACATTCCTTTTCAAGTTCTGCATATGTTCGTAAGTTCGCTGGGATATTTATTCTGCCCTGCTTATCCACTTCGCATTCAACTGCGCCGGAAAAGAAAAAACGAGTGAAAGCTCTAGCATCTTTTTTAGTTAAGGGGAGTTGTTTTAGTTTCTCTTCTATTACCTTCCATTCGTTCATTGGGTAAGCGAATAAGCATTTATCAAGACCACGAGTCACAACAAAAGTCTCCCCAAGCTCTTCACGGAACTTGGCGGGTACAATCATTCTTCCCTTCGTATCTACGTTATGCTTGTATTCACCCATGAACATTTCTTTCTCCCCACTTTCGTAATATTATATTACCACAACCCTCCACTATCCTCCACTAATTTTTTCGTTTATCATTCATTTTTTATTTCACTAAGGATAAAAATGGTAATACAAAAAAGAAGAAAGCTGTTAAATCAACGTTTAACAGCTTTCTTCTTTAATTTTTTATAAGTGGTGAAAGGTGGAGGAATGGGTGGGTAATCCCAAATTATAGTTCCACAATATAATGTTGATTTTTAAAAGAACATGAGGAGCGAGCAAGTTTTGAAATGAACTCAGTTCCATATTCATTAAGAAATGGAAGTACACTCCAGGTACGTTCCTGTAATCCACCTTCCGGATTCAGCATCATCTGGATTAATTCGAATTGTGAAATCTCCTTTTCGTACTTCTCCTCTAACGCCTGTTCCATCCGATTTGTCAGATAATCGATTTCTCGATGTAAATAAAATAAATTCTTTTCAGCGAGAGCTCCGATGTCATCCCGGATGTCTTCAGCGACTCTTCGAATAGGCTGATGTGCTTGTTCAATTACCTTTTTTAGATCATCAGCTAATTGAGTAATAGGAGGCTGTTGCTTACTCAATAACCATTTTTCTTTTTCGTCCGCGCTTCCGTGGTGAAGGGCTGTCTCCAGTGAAATTCCAGTTGCAACTAAGGCCTTCTTTGTTCGTTCTGGAATAAATGTGAATGATAATCTTGGTACTACAGGCGGCATTTTCAGATCTAAGGAGTGAAATGCCGGCTTTAAGATTGACCAATAACCAATTTCCCCAGGTCCCCCAATAAAGGCTAATGTCGGTAGCAGAAGTTCCTGCATAATGGGACGAGTCACCACATTATTGCTAAGCTTTTCAGGTTGTTCGTTCGCGATCTTCAATAACTCTTCTGTCGAAAGATTGATCTCCTCTTGCTTACCTATCCAATCTCCCTCTTCTGTTCGCTTAAGCAGGATTCGCTCCTCATCTTGATGATAGAAGAGATGACCGTCTGACGGATCGAGATCTTCAAGTGAGGTGGTATAATCCATATTCGCCAACTCTTTGGAAGCTTGAGTAACTCCCTCACTTATTTTTGGTTGATTTTCAATTAACCGAATGAAATAGTCATTTTCGATTTTCCGAACACGTTTATCTGCTGCGTCCAGTAAAATCAATCCTTCTTTTTCAAATAACCTATGTATAAGTGTAGCAAAGAAGTCCGTAAAACTTTCTGAATCGTGGATCGCTTTTAGGATCATGTTATAAATTTCTTTTGTGTGAATTGTTTCTTCTAATGTTGAGAATAACTCATTGATCCATTTTTCAGCTAATGATTTATCCAACTTAATCTCAGAAATTGGTTTCTTCTTATAATGTGATTGATTAAACTTGAACTTTTTTAATCGTTGTTTCTCAGGTAAAAAAACATGATTGATTTCTTCATAATCATGATCTTCACCAGCAATCCAAAAAACTGGCAGTACTGGTGTACCCAATATTTCCTCTTGTTCCCTCGCCAGTTGTATAATGGAAATGACTTTGTTGATTGTATATAACGGCCCCGTCAACAAACCAGCCTGCTGGCCACCAACAACTACGACGGAATCAGGGTTTTTTAGTTTCTCAATTTGCTTCAACGTCTCTTCGCCAGCGCCCCAACGCGTATTGCATTCTTCGAGTATAGGAGCCAGTTCATTGCGTTTGAATTGTCTCATCTTTAATTCTTCCGCCCGAACTCCAAACGACTTAAAAGGGTCGTAATCAAAAAACTTTCTAATCTCTTTTCCATTTTTGTAATCAGCGATCAACTGACTTTCATTCTTCATATGCATTGCGTCGATTCGCATCTAATGTCTACTCCTTTAATTTGAATCAGTCCAAGTGTATTGTATCTAATCCTGAAGAAAATATCACTTTTCTTGATTTGCTTGTGCGATGTTTTTTATGCCACTAAATATTTGATGACTCCTGCAATTGCTAAACAACCATATAGGACGAAGAAGAGCAGGAAAGAAATCCTCCATAATAATTTAGTTGCTTTTTTTAATTGTACATCGCGTCTTGTTTTCCATTGGATAAAGATAATAATAGACAAAACACTTAATAAGAAAATTAAAACGATACCGAGAAAGCTTTTATCAAAAATCAGTGCAAGCATAATTGTTACTGCAATGATGTAAAAAAGCGTCGTCCATGTAACCATTTTATGAATTGCTTTTATCTTATTCCGTTCCATAATCATACTGCCAATATATACTATAAAGCTTGCAAGAATCGGAATTGTAATAAAAAATGAAAATAAATAAATTATAATATCTATCATTCCGGAAATTCTCCTT
Source organism: Oceanobacillus luteolus (assembly GCF_042678205.1). Classification (NCBI taxonomy): domain Bacteria; kingdom Bacillati; phylum Bacillota; class Bacilli; order Caryophanales; family Bacillaceae; genus Oceanobacillus; species Oceanobacillus luteolus. Next base: position 20,235 of record NZ_JBHUDE010000040.1, on the reverse strand, counting down.
TATTAATTTTCCGAGCATAATCGAAAGGTATAATTTTTATTGTACCAAAATACTCCCTATTTGACTCTACTATATTTACATCTCTTCTTTTTCACACCCACAAGATTTTAAAAATACTATCAATTGGGGTATAATTAAAAAAAGAAAGAACTATCACTTATTAAGCAAAAGTTTTTTCATGATGATCAAGGGGGTATTGAAATGAATAAAGTAAAAGTGGAAAACCTATTAATCAATTATAAGACATTAGAGAAGTTTAAGAACTTCAGAGAATATGGAAACCAGGAACTTTCTATGCTCGAGGACTTGGAGAACAATTTTATTGAAAACAATAGTGAGTCACCCTTTTACGGTATTTATATGGGGGAAAGTTTAATTGCAAGGATGAGCCTCTACAGGATAAAGAGCAAATACGATAACTACTTCGATCCGCCACAGGACTATTTGGCACTTTGGAAACTTGAAGTTTTACCAGACTATCAGGGGCAGGGTTATGGTAAAATGATGGTCGACTATGCCAAAAGCTTTAATTTACCAATCAAGACAAGCCCACGAATCAATTCCCATGGTTTTTGGGAAAAAATGGGCTTCCAAAAAGCTCATTATGACTTAGAAAGGGATTTGGGAGAAAATCCGCTCATTTGGTTGCCTGAAGGTGTACAAGAAAAAGACACGCACCAAACGGAAGAGTCATCGAATTAAAGTTTCGCTTTTCTAGGAGATTGTTTGTACTGATATAGACATTTACTTAAATAAAACATGAAAAAGATTCCCTACTTGAAGAGAACTATTAGTTCTCCAAGATGGGAATCTTTTTTCAAACCTCTGCTTTACTTTCAGATGAACTATTAACCCATTGCCATAACTTCTCCATTTCGGCCCAGGCGTTTTGGTATCGCTGCACTTGTTGTAATAATTGTTGATTTTCTTTTTGAAGTCCTTCGATGATTTTTGCCTGTTCATCAGCCATTTCTTCAGAAACATTACTCTTCAACTTTTCCAGTAACTGAATAGCAGATTCAATCGCGTTTTTTTCTGGATCGTTAGTTGTCTGCAACGCTCTTAAAGCCTGGCTACTAATCTTTTTTCTCTCTTCTTTCGCATAAGAAATTGCTGATTCATATTGTTTTCGAATCGTTGCATTCCAGCGGAAACCGCAAGCTGCTGGTGTTCTAGCAAGCTTAGCCGCCACTTCTTTAAAAGCTTCTAATTGCGTATTTCCATTTCTAATATATTGCAGGACAGTTTCAGCTAATAAATCATCCTCTTCTTTCGTCCATGCATCCTGTCTTGTCTCTTTCATAGCACTCCTCCTCGTGTTACTTTGCTATCAATGTATGCAATAACGAGGATTGATAGAATCTCTGTTTACTTTTTTCTCAATGAAAAGTTTTCAAGTGCTTTTTTATGGGCCTCTGACTCCCATAAACTAGCAGAAGCCTTCACTTCTTCAACCATCCGTCGACGAAGTTCTTCCGGTTGAATAACAGCTCTATATTGCGCTTTTAGTAGACGCATCTGTTGCGCCGATTTTTCAATATAGGGAGAAAGATATTTTTCATCCTCCCAGCTTTCTTCTTCAATAATCTGGTGAATCCACCCTCTGTCCTTCAGTTCTTGTACCGACAAAACATCTCCCCTTGTGATCCAATCCAGAGCAAAACTTGGTTGGACTTTTTCATAAAGTAGAGCTCCACCTCCCCAACCAGGTAAAATCCCGATTGTAGACTGAATATATCCAAACTTAGTATTTTCTTTAGCAATTCTGATATCACAGGCTGTAGCCAGCTCACATCCGCCACCTAAAGCGTTGCCATTTAACTTAGCGATAACTGGAACCGGGAAGTAGAGAATACTTTCTAAAACTTCCATCATAGGAAATAACCGGAAGTATGCTTCTTCACTAGATAGCTCACCGTGCAGCTCAGATAAATCTCCACCTGCTGCAAACATAGTGTTACCTGCTCCCGTAATAATTAAAAACTTCAAATTGTCCTTTTCCGCTTTTTGTATTTTATCTTTTAAAAGCGCTGTCATTTCCATAGAAATTGCATTACGTTTTTCCGGTCTATTTAACCGGATAATACCATAGTCGTCCATGTGTCTTTCGTATGTAATTAATTCTCCCAACTTTGAATGCCCCCTTCATATTGTTTAATATAAAAAACAGACCACATAGTAGTGATCTGTTTCTATAGATTGGACAAGTTTAGTTGTTAACTACTTCGTCCCCTTTGTAATGACCACATGATTTGCACACGTGGTGTGGCTTAGTTAATTCACCACAGTTTGGGCATTCTACCATGCCAGGTACTAGAAGTTTTTTATGAGTACGACGTTGGTTTTTAACCTTTTTCGATGTTTTACGCTTAGGTACTGCCATGACCTACACCTCCTTCAAAATGAAAAGACAGTTCTACAAACTATTCATTTTCTTTCTTATTATTTTTAAGTAAAGACTCCAATTTTTTCAAACGTGGATCAATCGTCTTTTCCTTGGTTTCTTCCTGAACAAAGCTCCAACCTTCACCTTCTGTCGGTGCAGCTCCTTCTGGATTAGCTTCATCAGAAAATACCCGGAATGGGATTTCTAATAAAATATTCTCCAGAATATGTGGCTTCAAATCAAGTACTTCTCCTTCAACTGGATGGATATCATTTTCCAAATCATCCTCAGTTAAATATGGAGAAGTGGAAAATATTTCATCTGCTGTGATATCGTACTGATATGGAACATCGACAAGCGTTCTAGCACATGGTAAAATCATCTCACCTGTAATTTTCAAAGAAACAATAATTTCTTCGTTATCCGTTGTGAATGAAGCTCTAACATGTGCCGGTCTTATCCGGCGGATATCATTGTTCATCGTTTCCAATTCTGAAACATCAACTGTTTCTTCAAATTCGAAAGGTTGTTCAAAACTCTTTTGACGAATTTGTGATACAGTAATTTTCATGTTTATCACCTCTAGGCAACAAGAGTAATTTTAAAAGAAAAAAGCTAATTTGTCAATATCTTTTCTTTACAGTCAGGAATAAAATAATAATTTCCTGTCGATCACAATGTTTGTTACAATAATAGCACATTAATCCTAGGAGTTGAAGTATATGAAGTCCTGTGGTGTCATTGTTGAATACAATCCATTTCATAATGGACATGCTTATCATATCCAAGAAGCAAAAAAAGTAACCGGAGCTGATACGGTTATTGCTGTAATGAGTGGCAACTTTCTTCAACGAGGAGAACCAGCAATAATAGATAAATATCATCGGGCTGAAGCAGCGCTCTCATCAGGCATTGACCTTGTCTTGGAGTTACCTTATGCATTTGCTGTGCAAAATAGTGATTTATTTGCAAAAGGTGCTGTAAATACACTCCATAAAATGGGTGTATCATCGATTTGTTTCGGAAGTGAAGCAGGTGATGCAGCACAGTTTAAAACCAGTTTTACCAGTTTCCTTGAGCAAAAAGATGTTTATGAAAAAGAATTAAAGCATTGGTTGAACAAGGGTTTATCTTTCCCAGAAGCTAGTATGCATGCATATGGAGCAATTGGATTAACAACTGAAGCAATGGACCTTTCCCAGCCAAACAATATATTAGGCATGAGCTATGTGAAAACAATAATGGAAAATAAATTCCCCATTGAAATACATACAATTAAGCGGATTAATAATCACTTTCACGAACCTGAAATAACAAACGCCATCGCGAGTGCAACGAGTATTCGAAATGAGATGATACAATCAGGCAATTTAACTTCAAAAGTTATAGCTGCCATTCCAGATGTGACACTACATCAACTCCAAGAATATAAACGAAAAACTACGCTTTGGCACCAATGGGAAAATTATTTCCAAATCTTAAATTATCGAGTTCAAACGATGACACATTCCGAATTACGTGATATCCACGGAGTTGTGGAGGGCCTAGAATACCGATTGAGTAAAACAGCAAAATATGCTCGAAGTATGCAGGAATGGATGGAATCGATTAAAACAAAAAGATATACTTGGACAAGAATTCAGCGGCTATTTGTCCACTTGTTAACCAATACAAGAAAAAGTGAATTGGATTCCTATCTAAAAGAATCTACTGGAGTACCTTACGTTCGTCTACTCGGAATGACGGAAAGAGGTCAGAGATACTTGAACAAAATGAAAAAAACGGTGGAAGTCCCTATCATTACTAATTTCAGTAAAGATATGCATCCAATGCTTCAATTGGAGGAGAGAGCAACAGCAGCATATTATAGTATCCTCTCACCAGAAACAAGATTGTCATTATCCAAGCAAGAGCTGAGAACACCTTTGCGTATTTAATGAAAAAGCTTGCGATCATGCCATAAGTGGCCCTATCGCAAGCTTTTATTTTTGTTATTGGAGTTCTTCCAAATAGTTTAAAGCATCATCAAATGTATCTACAGGTACGATTTCCATTTCACTATCAATTTCTTCTGCTGTTTGTTTAGCAATTTCATAATTGGAATCCGCTCTACCATTTTCATTTGGGACGAAGAAAATGTCAATTCCTTCACGATCAGCAGATACGACCTTTTTGTCGACACCACCAATTCGATAAATATTTCCATCGTAATCAATTTCACCTGTTCCAGCTATTTTATAACCTTTCGTAATATCTTCTTCCGTCAATTGGTCATAGATTTCCAAAGCAAACATTAAACCCGCACTTGGACCACCTATATTTCCACTGGAAAAGTTAACTTCTGGATCAACTGTAACTTCCCGATCAGTAACAAGACTGATTCCCATACCAACTCTCGATTCATCATTCGGGAAATAATCCAATGTAATTTCAGTACTTAACGTTTCATTCTCCCTAATAAAGTCAACTGCTATCGTATCTCCTGCCTGTTTTCCCTCCACATAACTGACTAAATCAGATGACTCCTCAATTTCATTTCCATCTAAACTTATTATCCGGTCACCCATCTCCAACTTACCAAAGGAAGGCATATTTTCTACGACTCCAACAACATATACGCCGACATAGTCGATGGTAATATCTTTCCCAGCGGATTCATACGCAACGACAAGCGATGCTTCTTGAGAACTCTCCATCACCTGAAGTTGTCCATGCATGTAATCATCAGGTGTAATACCTTCGGGAATCACTTCATGGAGAGGCCTAACCTCATTATGGGGAAGTACTTTAGCAAGAACGTATTGTAAAGGTGTAGCCTGCAGTCCACTAACCGTCACTAAATGCATTTCTCCTTCACTAGCATGTCCACCATCCACTTCTACAATCGGATTGAGTGGTTCGGTATTTCCAGGTTTTTGTATGTAATATGGTATTCGATATACTGCGAAAAAGTAAACGCAGACCAATATAATCACATAGAAAATAATTCGTTTTTTTGAAAGCTTCATCTATCCCGCCCCTTCCTGACAGTTATTTCTATTCTAAAAGTATTTGTCATATTCAAAGCCCTGAGCTGCGTATATTGATAAGGAACACTAAGCCTGTACACTTAAACATAGTCTATTCTAGCATTAATTTTACACCTTCCAAAATCTCTTGTACAGATAGCACGTCTCTAGGGGGCTTCCGATTGAATTCATTTTTAAAAACCATTTTGTTATCCGGAGTAACAATTTGTTTAACGATATTACTCATTCAATTTCCCGATGAAGCATTAGCCGCCAGCATACGTGGTTTAAAAATGTGGGCAGAAGTTGTATTCCCTTCCCTCCTACCGTTCTTTATTACAGCTGAACTTTTGCTTGCCTTTGGTGTAGTTAAATTTCTTGGCGTCTTATTTGAGCCGATTATGCGTCCGTTGTTCAATGTTCCCGGCGCCGGCAGCTTTGGTTGGATGATGGGTATGGCAAGTGGTTATCCTACAGGTGCCAAAATTGCAGCAAGACTCCGAGAAGAAAAACAACTAACTAAAATTGAAGCTGAAAGATTAGTATCTTTTACAAATAACTCCAGTCCGCTTTTTATTTTTGGAGCAATATCCGTTGGATTGTTCCATAACGCTGCACTAGGAGTATTATTAGCTGTTTCCCACTATGTCAGTAATATGTTTGTCGGTATATTGATGCGATTTTACAAACTACGCGAAAGTAAGAAAGATATAGTGAAATATGAAAAAAAGCATAATTCACCAATCTTTATTCATGCGCTGAAGCAAATGCATGAAACTAGAATGAAAGAATCTCGTCCGCTTGGCGAAGTATTGGGTGATGCGGTTTTACAATCTATTAAAACGTTAGTGATGGTCGGTGGATTCATCATTCTTTTTTCGGTTGTTGTCCAGTTACTCCATCTCGTAAACATATCCGTTTGGATCAGTAAAATAATTGAAGTTATATTCCATTTGTTAGGCATCCCAACAGCTCTTGGACTACCTTTTTTCTCTGGGTTATTTGAGATTACTCTTGGCGCTACTTTAATATCAAATATAGAAATAAATTCTCTACCACCAAAATTGATTTTAGTTAGCTTTATTTTAGGGTTCAACGGTTTTTCCATCCAAGCTCAGGTTGCCAGTATTTTAGCAAAAACTGATATCCGCTTTACTCCTTATCTTTTTGCAAGATTTTTACACGGTATTATCGCAAGTGTTCTTACCATAATTCTTTATAAACCTCTCTATTTAAATCGAATGACAGAGGGAACAGTAGAAGTACCGGCCATAACGGATTCCTCCGTACCTCTGATCAACCAATTGTATATGTATCTAACTACGATTGGCCCTTGGATTACGCTACTGTTTTTATCGATAAGTTCTATTATACTGTACCAAAAAAGCAAAAGAGATGGTTAAAGCCATCTCTTTTAAGCTATGCATAATTAAATTTCTTTTTTAATGCTTGCTCAACAACCTCCGGTACCAGCCCCGATATATTTCCATTATACTGAGCCACTTCTTTAATCATACTAGAACTCAAAAATGAAAATTGGTTGTTCGTCATGATAAAGAATGTTTCAATATCTTTGTTTAAGGTCCGGTTCATAGAAGTAATCTGCATCTCGTATTCAAAGTCGGTTACAGCTCTCAATCCTCGTATAACAACATCGGCATTTTTTTCAGTAGCATAATGCATCAACAGAAAATTGGATGAATCCACTTCAACATTCGGTAAATGCTTGGTCGATTCTTTAATCAATCGTACACGTTCCTCTACTGAAAATAACGGAGATTTTGCTTGATTATTGAATACAGTTACTATCACTCTGCCAAAGATTTTAGCAGCTCGTTCTACAATATCTAAATGTCCATTAGTAAATGGATCGAAGCTTCCAGGAACAATGGCTAATTTTGACATTATTTTACCCCTCTCTAAATGTTATGAAACCCATTCAGTCGCAAGACCCTCCCCCACTGAATGTTAGTTGAACTGAGATAAGGATATAGGAAGTTTTTCCTTCCACTTTCGTATGTAAGTTTCTCATCTCAGTTATTGGACTATAGTTGTGTGTTAAAACGGTAGATGGTTACTGCAATTGTATTACTGTAATTTTCCTTTTTCATTATAGTTAAATCAGCATTTTGATCCGGCAATTCATCATTCGGATCATGTTCACAGTAAATAATACCATCATTTTTAATGAGATTGTTTTCAATTATCTCTTCGATGAGTTTTGTATAACTGACTTTTTTATAGGGCGGATCGAGAAGAATTAAATCAAATATCAACTCTCTCTTAGCAGCAGCTTTGATAGCACGGTATGCATCTGTACGAAAGACCTCTGCCCTGTCCTCCATTCTCACCGTTTTTAAATTCTCTTTAATGGTATGTATTGCCTTTCCCTGCTTATCCACAAAAACAGCTTGTTCCATCCCACGGCTAAGTGCTTCTATACCGAGTGAGCCGCTTCCGGCAAATAAATCTAAAACATTGCCTCCATCAAAAAATGGACCCATAGACTGGAAAACGGCTTCTTTAATTTTATCTGTAGTTGGCCTAGTTGCACTCCCAGGTACAGCTTTCAAAGCCTGTCCCTTTCGGACACCAGCAATCACTCTCATGACGTCACCCCAATTCGACGATTCGACATAATCCTATCATAAATTTAATAATAATTAAACTTTGCTTCACTATTTTTTTACAAATCATTACGTTAATGAAATAAATAATAAGCACCAAAGATTGCTAACTAACTGAAATTCAGGTGAATATTTCCTTCTCTGGTCCCGTAGCCCCCGATACCCCTTCGCTTTCCGTGGGCGGCTGGTGAGCCTCCTCGTGGGCAAGCCCACTGCAGGGTCTCACCGATGCCTCTGCTCCCACAGGAGTCTACGGAGTACCGGGGGCTTCTCATAGCAAGCCCTATAATTAGAGCATTGAATTAAATATTTATACATTTGCCTCGAACACTACAGTTATTTCATCTATAATTTATTTATCATTTGATTAGAAACCTCAAACATGCAATAGCAAGAAGGTATCTAAATAAGTGCCTTGAAATCATATAGTCAATAATTAAATAAATTATTATACGTAAATCACTATTTTTAAGATTATGTTTGTTGTTCTGATGCCAAGAATAATAACTTTTTCTTCCCATAATGATACAATACTCCAAATCTCAATATTTCCGGGCTGCGGACTTACGAATGAGTTTCAAATAATAATCCAGTTTATTTTTCAATATTTATCATTAAAATAATCCATTCTTGTATATTATTTATTTCTTTGTACATAATAGGTTAATGATTCAACCTAGTTATTGGTTGATTCGAACAGAGTATACTTATTCTTCCCCGTAGGTTTTACTCTGGTTTCTCCTCTCCCTTTGTCTTTTTGTTTTCAATATGGAAACAAAAAGAACCTGCAGAAATGTTTCTGCAGGTTTTTTTCTTTGTCAGGCTCTGTTAGTAACTTAAATACCCATTTTATAGTCATAGTCCTTCGCTTCGTCGGGTTTCGCATTTTCATAATCTGTGCGAACGAATGGTTTATATGATCGCTCGACCTTTGATACAAAAGAATGACGGAGCAACTTTAGCTCAATTGTGTCTATTTCATCTTGATTAACATAGACGACCGCATATTTGTGCTTCTTAGAGGCATAGATCAGATTGCCATATCTTTTAATGTGCTTTAAGTTTTTCATATGTTGGAACCAAACAATCAGCCCTTGTCGTTTTTTAATCAAGCTTTTTCACCTTCCTAACTTTTTAAAAGGAGAACTATATTATGTTCAAATTTAAGAGGCACACCCACAGCCGCCGCCACTTCCGCAACCACAGTTATCCGTAAGAAGAGCCCCATCTTTCGGCACCTTAATTTGTTCACTTACACTTGTAGCAACATAACTGCTGATTTCATCTAATAAGCTTTGTAAGTTGCGTTCAGCTACTTTAAAAGCTGCTACTGTGTCATGCATATCCATAGCTCTTTTTGTAGAACGTACTTTTTTCATAATTTCTTGGTAATCAGGATGATATCTTCCAAATCGTTGGATGTCTTCATAATGATCTTTTATATGATTAAAAGCTTTAATTAACTTTTGGGCTTCTGCATCTTGTTCCATTTCCAATTTCTTCTCTAAATAGTCCTCCATCACTTCAGATTGGAAAACCATTTCACCGAGTTTTTCAGCGTTATCTAAAATGGATACGTATTCCATTGTAGCAATCATATTAACACCTCCACTCTGATTCTAACACTTTATTTCATTTCTGAAAATAAAACGACATTAATCTTTTAAAATGTTAGCAACTTGGATGAGCATGGAGGCCATTTGAACTTGATCATTCATTCGGTTTAATCTTCCTGAAAAGGTTTGACCAAAGAATATTTTAACTTCTTTTTCAAGATCTTGGGTACGCTTTACCCCGTCTCTTGATAAATATCGGTACCATATTGGATTTAATCTTATGAATTCAAGTGCTCTTGGATTATTTTGCAAGTATTGATAAGTAGCTAAGTCCATAAGGATTCCCCCTAATCTGTAAACCAGTCAAATGGACGATCCTTTTGATTTCCCGTTCGCTTTGGTTGTTGGTATTGATTGACGATTTCCTGCACAGTGCCTATAGTTTTGCTAAGCTGTTGAACTTGTTCCTGTAATTTATTTATATCAATGGTTTCAGCATACTTTAATACTTGTTTAACTAAATCTGGTTTTAAGTCCAATTTAGAAAATATTCCGTCTTTATCCTGATTTTCGGCTTCTTTATCCTCTATATCATCCTTATACTGATTCCAATGTATATCATCTTCACCAAGCAATACCCATTGTTCATATAGTTCTTGCCAGCTCTTACCATTTTTCCGAATTTCTCGAATTAATTTTGGATGATTATTTATAAACTCCTTAAATTGGAGAAGCTCATTTTGATGATCATCTTCCTTCATATTATTTCACCTCTCTAACCATGATAAATAGACTTTATTAATAAAATATGCAAACAGCCTATATCTGTTCTTGAAGGTAACTAGATGAAATAATAAATAAACAAAGCCGACATTACATCGGCTTTGCTAAGAAATTCTGTGTATAATATAATCGATAGACGCCTACACCGAGATGCGTATATTCTTCTGCTAATAATGCTTCACGATGTCCATCACTATTTAACCAGCCTTCTACAGCCGAAGCTGCATCGGGATATTGTGCGGCAATATTTTCTCCTGCAGAGATATAGAACACACCTGATACTCCCAGTCTCTCTTTTAACCCGTCTCCGTTCAAGCTATAGTGAGAAAAATAATCATGATCACTCATATCCTTACTATGGAGGAAAGCCACTTCACTGACCTCTTCTTCCCATTCCAATGGAGCTTTGCCAAACCGATTGCGGATCACATTACTAATATCAAATATTTGTTGTTCCATCCCTCTTTCAACTTTTCTCCAGTCTTCTTCAGTAAGCTCTTCTTTCTGTGGTAACGATCCTCGATAGACCACCTCATAGGGTTGATGCCTTAATAATACTTCTGCATCCATAATACGTATAGATGACAATTCTTTAGTAAAAGTATCAAAATACAATTGCATAAATAAATCATCCGAAAGTTTCACTAATGGTCGTCTTAAAATATCTTCATCTGTCATACGAAACATATAAGAAGCTAAACCGTCCGTATAAGTCACTTCTTCTTCAAAGGGATATTCCTTGATGATGAAATCATATGTCTGGCCAATTTGTAGTGGCTCTACAGGCATTTCAGTTCCAGTTGCATATACGGTTCGAATAACTCCATCTTCCATTCCAAATTGAATATACTTTTCTTCTCCATCGGTATATACCCACCAAACATAGTTATATGCACTTAAATCCTTTCGGTTAGGCTCGCCCATCTCATTTAGAAGCTCATCCTCCGACATCCCTACCCAACTATATAAATTACCGTCTCGGACTTCCTTACTTGCTGAGAATGTTGGTGATGACTTTGATTTCAACATTAATGATTTTTCAACCACATCGTGTTTTCCAGAGGATTGGGTCGTCTGCTCATTCGGTTCCATCCAGTAAAATACAATAATTGCAACTAACGTTAATAGAATTAAACTACGTAATATGCGCACTATAACAGCCCCTCTATCATGTTATATTACATTCTATGAAGTAATAGGATATTACATTCAATCTCTTCCCTATTATTTTCAAATTTAATCCCTGAGCAGCAATATGTATTGAGTTAAATAGATTCTATCAGACAAGTTATTCATTGCAAATTATTTCTTTTCGTACTATGATTAAATAACGAGGACAATTATAAGGGGTGAACAAAATGCGAATTGAAAACACAGGGATTGATGATTTAGTAATCGATTTAAAACCACTTGATAAGATCACTGGTCAACATGCATTTATCCGTGCTGGACAGTGGGACTATGAACGCGTAACATATGATTATAAAATTGGTTCTAATGAAAAAAATATTACATATTATATTCGCGTCCAAGGCTATGCTACTAGTGGAAATGTTGATAGCAAAGATGCTGTCATCAAACTTTTAACACCTTTACTTGGGAAACATTATTATCCACATGGGATAGAATATGGTGAAGAAGAAAACTTCCCAGAATCATTAGTAGAGCGTGCTCAAACATTATTAACTAATCTGGCTAATGAATTAAAGCCACTTGCAATAGAACAAGATTAAGCATAATTATAAACAAAAAAGGTCAACTTTTACATAAAAGTTGACCTTTTTACATTACTTAAAATCCGAAGATTGCTTTTAGAAGACTTGTCGTTTCTCCTCCAGTATATAAGACATACAGGAGTAGATAGACCATAACACCTGTAATAGCAGTAAAGAACCATATAACACTAGTCCATGGACCAAGCTTCTCATGCTTGGTTATATTTCGTTTAAAAGCGAGGACAAGTGTAATAATTCCAAAGATAGCACCAGTTGTAGCCAGGATAATATGAAAAACCAAGAAAATTGTATAATAGATTTTTATATCATCTGGTCCTCCGAAACTTGTGTTTCCAACAAATATCGTTCTAGACATATAAATGATGAAAAACAGAAGGGCACTTACTGCTGCAGAAATCATCGTTTTTTTATGTGCTTCTTTCTTCCCTTTTACAATAAACCGCCATCCTATTGCTACTAAAATAGCGCTTAATAAAATAAATGCAGTACTGATTGTTGGTAATAACGGCATGTCTGTCTCCCTTTCTAGCTTTTAAAAAATGCGTCGAAATTCATTTTCACTTCCTTATCTCGCATCAACTGTAATCGGATCTACTTCCATAGACTTTTTAGTAAACCATCCAAAAAATACTCTAATAAGGAGTGTCATATAAATTATTTCTTGAAGTACTTTCATAATAATTCCACCTAATTGCTGATCAATAAGTGTACTAAGTGGAGAGAACATTTCAGGACCAGAAAGAGTCACTGATATTCCTGATAATACATCATTTGGTACACAAATCGCCAGCGCTTGAAGCCATGCTCCGTCTTCCAAGTAAGCACTGTATACTGGAACATCAGAAAAGATAATAAGTACACAGGCTGGTGTAATTAACACACCATTGGCAAATATATATCCGATTTTCATAAGAGGTGTCATCGTATTAATCTCTTTGAATGGAAGCAATAACGGCATAAACACTATAAATGCTGCTATTAATAACACCGTATGAATAACAAAATGCCAAATAGGAGCAGACTTGGAAAAATCAAATACAACTGGAATATGATACACCGAGAACAAACCATTAAATAAGAGCAGTGAAATCAGCGGCTTTGTTAACAGTTTAATAATCGGCCCTAAAATACGATTATTAAGTAATTTTTCCCAAATCCATAGTGGTACACCTTTAATAATAAGGATTGGAAATAGCAATAGGAAAATTGCCATCTGTGTCATATGTGCGGTAAGCATGATATGAGACAATAAATCGATTGGAGCTCCTTTTACCAAATATAATAAAAATAGTCCGGTATATACTAGAATATGTTGTTTAATAGTTGGTTTATCAGTTCCCCCAAATTTATGTCGATACGGGCCAGTTATCAGGTAATAAGCTACTCCTAGCACGACACAAAATAGAAAGAAATAAGGACTCCATAATGCTCTAAATCCGAAAATTTGTAGTTCTAACCACATAAGTATTCACTCCAGATGAGAAAAGTTTATCTACTTATTATATAGCATATTTTCATTGCAAACAGGGAAATTTGTGACGAAATTCGTAAAAAAAAGACCGGGAACTAACCCGATCTTTTTTATTCATGTTTTCATTTACCACCAGGAAATTACTCCGAGGCCTAGCATCACTAAGAAAGTAACCCAGAATCCACCGTAAATAATTCCTGATGCTTCAGCATGACCTTTGTCTTTCATATGCATGAAGTATAAGAATTGGAACATCATTTGTACAAAAGCAAGTACAAAGAGCAGAATAGTTAGGAATGAACCTTGGATAACATCCGTTCCTACTAGAGCAAAAGCAATGATTGTGAATGCAATCATCATACCAAAGCTAATCAATTGCTTTTTCATTTCATCCTTGCTTTCCTGCTTACGGTAAGCTTCAGCTTTGTTCGAAGTTGTGTTATTCGTCATCGATTAACTCACCATCCCCATCAGATATACGACAGTAAAGATAAATACCCAGACAACGTCAATAAAGTGCCAGTATAATGCAAATGTATTGTACTTAGCAGCATTATATGTGTCTAGTCCGCGTTTTGCGTTACGGACCATCAATACAATAAGCCAGCTCAGTCCGAAGATTACGTGACCTCCGTGGAAACCAACTAATGTATAGAATGCTGAACCGAACGCAGACGAACGGAAAGTAAAGCCGTAATCTGTAATATAATGGGCAAACTCGTAAATCTCACAAGCAAGGAACCCTAAACCTAACAAACCTGTAATTCCAAACCATAGTTGCATTTGTTTGAAATTATTGTTCTTCATATGGTAGATCGCATAAACACTCGTTAATGAACTCGTAAGTAGAAGCAACGTCATTAAGAACACAAGCTCCAGGCCATATAAATCTTGCGTTGTCGGGCCGCCTGCAGTCGAGTCTTTCAATGCGATATAAGTTCCGAAAAGACTTGCGAAAAGAACTGTCTCACCGCCAAGGAACATCCATAATCCAAGATGTTTCATTTTACCTTCTGCAGTAACTCTTGACGGATCTTCAGGTAAATTATTCGGATCTATTGAATAATCATGACTCATCTTAAGCGCCCTCCTTTTCGAGTTCTTCTTTGGTTACATTATAACCATGATCATCTTTCAGAGAGCGGATAATCATACATCCAATAGCGAAAGCCATACCGATATAAATCAGAATTCTTCCAACTGGACCATCCAACTGATAAATAAATCCGAAAGATGCAAGAGTAAATCCACTACTAATTAAGAATGGAAGAATTGAATTGTTTGGCATATGAATATCAGCAAGTGGTTCTGCTGGTTTCATTTTACCGTCACCTTCCATTTTTTCAATCCATAATGGATCTAATCCACGTGTCAAAGGAAGTTGCTTAAAGTTGTAGAATGGTACCGGAGTAGGTACTGTCCACTCAAGAGTTCTACCATCCCATGGATCTTGAGGTGCTGCTTCACCTTTAACGTAACTGTAAACAACATTATATAGGAATACAATGACACCTGCAGCCATGAAGAAGGCTCCAACTGTACTAATTGCGTTTCCTAAGTCAAGTCCTTGGTTCTCAAGGAATACCCAATAACGACGAGGCATACCCATTAATCCTAGGAAATGCTGGATAAAGAACGTTAAGTGGAAACCGATAAAGAATAACCAGAATTCAAGTTTTCCTAACTTATCATTCAAGACACGGTTAAACATTAATGGCCACCAGTAATGCATAGCCGCCAAGATACCAAATACTACACCACCAACAATTACATAGTGGAAATGGGCAATTACGAAATACGTATCGTGGTACTGGAAGTCAGCCACTGTAGCACCAAGCATTACCCCTGTCATACCACCAATTGTAAATGATGGGATGAATCCAAGTGCATATAGCATTGGTGTAGTGATTGCAACACTTCCTCCCCACATTGTAAGGAGCCAGTTAAATATTTTAATACCTGTTGGTACAGCGATTGCCATAGTACCAATTGCGAATATTGCGTTAGCAACAGGACCTAATCCTACTGTAAACATGTGGTGAGCCCAAACCATAAATCCTAAGAATGCGATCAAGAATGTCGCAAAGACCATTGCGGTATAACCGAATAATCTTTTCTTAGAAAACGTTGGGAAGATCTCACTAAAGATACCAAATGCCGGTAATATCAAGATATACACTTCCGGGTGACCGAATATCCAGAACAAGTGTTGCCAGATAATGGAGTTACCACCTAAAGCAATATCAAAGAATGCTGAACCGAACATACGGTCAAATTGCATTAAGAATAGTGCAATTGTAAAGGCAGGAAACGCAAATAGAATAAGAATACTAGCAACAAGTGTAGTCCATGAGAATAAAGGCATTCTCATATACGTCATACCTGGTCCACGCATTAATACAATTGTTACGATAAAGTTAATTCCACTCATTAATGTTCCCGCACCCGAAAGTTGCAGTCCCATTACATAATAATTAATTCCATGACCAGGAGATTGTAAGGATAGAGGCGCATAGTTAGTCCAACCTGCATCCGGAGCTCCTCCTGTAAACCAACTCACGTTCATCAGTAGTCCACCCATGATGAACAACCAAACACCCAATCCGTTTAGAAACGGAAAAGCAACGTCACGCGCACCGATTTGAAGTGGCATGATATAGTTCATTAATCCAATAAGTATCGGCATGGCAGCGAAAAAGATCATTGTCGTTCCATGCATAGTAATCATTTCATTGTAAAAACCTGCAGAAATAAAGTCGTTTTCAGGCTTAACCAACTGAATACGAATAATTAGAGCTTCTAAACCACCGAGTATGAAGAAGAACGCACCGAATGCCATATACAATATTCCAACCTTTTTATGGTCAACGGTGGTTAAGTAATCCCATAACGCGGCACTAAAGCTTCTCTTTTGAGTAGCTGTACTCAAAGCATAAACCTCCCTCTTTTGTTTTCCATCCCAAAAATGATATTATCTAATTTTAGTCTTTTAATCCGCCAGCACTTTCAGGTGTAATTTCTGAAGGCTTAAGTTGCATTAAGTAATCCGCAATCTTATCAGCTTCCTCTTCAGATACATCATACGTACCAGTCATAAGGTTACCAGGTTTAACTGACTCTGGATCCATAATCCAATCAACTAGGTTTTCTTTTGTAGGCTCAAGATAACCTACGAAATGAGTACGGTCACCAAAGTTCGTCAAGTTCGGACCCATACCTACTGGAGCTGAACCAATTGCATGACAGCCCATACAGTTATTTTGGAATAGTTCTTGTCCTTCCTGTGCAACTGCATCAGACGGAACCGCTTCAGGGTCTACATTTTGCATGTCTGAAATCCATTGTTCGTATTCTTCAGGACTGACAGCAATTACTTTGAAATCCATTAGGGAGTGAGACGGTCCACAAAGTTCCGCACATTTACCCCAATAAACACCCTCTTCATAAGCTTCAATGTACATTGTGTTTACGTTTTCCGGGTTAACGTCCATCTTTCCAGAGATCGTTGGTACCCAGAATGAGTGAATTACGTCAGAAGATAGCATATTAAGGTATACTTTTTCTCCGGTCGGGATATATAAGTCCTGACTCGTTACTACCTCTTCGCCCTGGTACTCAAAATTCCACCAGTATTGTTTCCCTGTAACATCAATGTTTATTGAGCCACTAGCCTCTGATGTGTCCGCTAGGTCGAACGTATAAATTACTGTTGGAATACCCATGATAAACACTAGGATAATTGGAATGACTGTCCATACAGTCTCCAACGTTTTGTTTCCTTCCACTTGTTTTGGAATAGTAGTATCTCCTTTTTTACGGCGGAAGCGCATTAATACAATCGTATAGATAATCATTACAACAAAGAATACGCCCAACATTACTATCGTAGTAAGGAGAATAATATCCATTGAGCTTTCTGCTCCATAACCTTTAGGATCTAGAGCAGTCAAGTTTTCTTTCCCACAACCTGCAAGTAAGATTGTCAGGAAACTAAAAAGCATAAATGCTTTTAATTTGCCCATCCAAGCTTTCATGTATTCATACCTCTCTTTCTAGTTGTTAGTTCCTTATATATAAATTTATTTAAGGACAATAATCAATTAAATATTGGTAATGTAACTATGATCATTAATGGGAATAGAATCACCAGATAGTTCAATGAATAAACAAAAATCATATTAGCCCATTTCAAATCATTCTTCGCAAACATTCCTGTAAAAGCAAGGATTAACCATCCAATATTCAATAAGGTTGCAATTACGACAAAAACTGTTCCAAGTGATGTTAATAAAAATGGAATTGGCAATAAGCAAGCGACGTAAATGATAATTTGTCTCTTTGTCATTTCAAATCCATAAACCACTGGCAACATCGGTACACCCGCCGCTTTATATTCCTTCGTCTTCTTCATTGCCAACGCAAGGAAATGCGGTGTTTGCCATATAAACATAATTAAAAATAGTGCAACCGGTACAATATGAACTTCTGGGTATATTGCAAACCAACCAATCAATGGAGGCATTGCACCAGAAAAACAACCTACAATAGTATTTAACGTATATTTCCTTTTTGACCACATCGTATATAGGACGACGTAAACAAACCAACCGATAAAAGCAAAAATAGCCGCATATACGGTTGTGAATAGAAGTAGGATTGCCAGCCCGATTATGGTGGTCACTATACCTGATATAAGTACGCTTCTAAGCGAGAATAATCCGGTTACAGTTGGCCGTGTCTTCGTACGGCTCATTTTCGGATCAATATCAACATCATACCAATTATTGAGAATCGCTCCACCGGCAATAACAAAAGCACTACCAATAAGAGTTATTATCAATGTACCGATATGATCGGTAAATGCAAAACCACTAAAGTATATGGCCAACCAAAAACCAGCGACTACCGTTATCAGATTGGAATTGACAATACCAATTTTAATAAGTGCTTTAACAGCTTGTATAAAGTTTTTCATTTTTTTTTTGGCAGGAATCGTGGCGTCACCAATAACTTCTCTGTATGGCGTCTCCACCTTGTTCATTATTCTTTCCCCCCTTTACAGGAAACCGAGTATTCGTTATCGCTGAGTTAATTTGCTAGCAACGACAATTACATTTATTGTAACATGGAATTGATTAAGATTCTAATAAACCCATATAACCTAATAATTATTGTTTAATTGAAATAATTATTAATTGTATAAGAAAAACGAATCATTCATCTATGTATTGTAGTAATATTCCAAGTACAACGGTCTCGGCCCTCATATTATTTCTAGCAGACTCCAGCAAACATTTCAAGTATTTTTTACTATTCGCATAGTGAAAACGGTTATTACAGTTAAATCTATTACAATTCTGTGACTTATCATCAATAATGGTTAAAATACTTTGAAATTGGACTAGATTAATATTATTATAAGATGAAAGCATATATAAATCGAAACTTCACTCGGTAGGATTTTTATACTACTGAGTGTCTATGCAGTGTAGTATGTCCGTCCTCCCGCCCAAATTAGGAGTATTTCTTCTGTTTGGAGGCGGGAGTTTTGCGGAAGACTTTACTGTGATTATTTTCAACAGAAGAAGTGAGGCTTTATAATGATCAAACATTTAAAGTGGTTATCCGTTGTTGCGACAATTGGGATGATCTTCGTTCTATTAGGGGGGGCATTGGTAACCAAGACAGGTTCTGAAGATGGTTGTGGGGATAGCTGGCCATTATGTGAAGGGCAAGTCGTACCATCTGAGTTTACTTTTGAAATGGTTATCGAGCTTAGCCACCGTCTTGTTTCTGGATCAGTTGGTATTGTCGTACTTATTTTAGCAATTATAGCTTGGAAACATCTCGGCCATATTCGCGAAGTGAAATTCCTTTCAGTGAGTTCGGTATTCTTCCTAGTTTTACAAGCGCTCATTGGTGCTGCAGCGGTTATGTGGGGGCAATCTGATTTTGTTCTCGCATTGCATTTCGGGATTTCACTTATTTCATTTGCGACTATATTTCTATTGACGTTACTCATCTTTGAAGCAGATAAGAAATTAGATACAGAATCCCTACATATTCAAAAGAAACATCGAATTGAGATTCTGGCATTAATGATTTATACCTTGGCAGTCGTTTATACAGGAGCACTAGTTCGACATACCGAATCAAACTTAGTTTGCCCGGACTGGCCTTTCTGCTATAACAATGAACCATTGAATGTTATAGGATATAATTTCCAACAATGGGTACAGATGGGACATCGTCTAAGTGCTGCAATTCTTGTTATATGGACTATATTATTATTCATAAAAATTGTTAAGAATTATAAAAAGTCGACTGTAATGGTTGGTGGATGGTCGATCGCACTTAGTCTAATCCTACTCCAAGTATTATCTGGAGCACTTATCATATTCACGATGCTCAACTTATTTATTGCATTAGCACATGCTCTATTCATTTCTTGTTTCTTCGGTATGTTAAGCTACTTTATTTTACTGGCAAACCGAAGTGCTTATAAGGAGAAATCAGGGCAAGTAAATGAAACTCATTGAAAACAACTAAAAAAACATCGCTCAAATTAGACTGACATAGCAATTTGAGACAATAATAAAACACCTTCTTAGGCTGCCATTCCACGAAATTCTATTGGAGATTGGTAGCCTAATTTTTCTTGAATACGC